>CAZFDQ010000125.1:0-4883 GCA_964518205.1 uncultured Pseudomonadota bacterium
TTTAAAGGATTTTATTTTTTCGCTTAAAGCTTGTTTGTCTAATTCAACCTCAGCCCCAGAAGCAAAAATATCTTTTAATTCTTTTAATAAAATGTCTGCTTGTTGCATCAAAGTAAAAGCTTTACGATGTATTTCCCCCCCCCCTTTACTCTCCCACTTCTCAATTTTGCTTTTAAAGTTTTCTTTTTTTGCATTATACTTTAAGGCTAATTGTTCAAATTTCTTTTTTAAATATTCCATGCTTTCATTATCCTAAGTTTAAAATTAAGCTAACTTCACATTAAGCCACAATTTTTCAATCACTTTTAAATCAAGTTCATTATGCATTATATGCAATTTTTTAAATACTTGATCTTCTGTAAAAATTGAATCCTTTTTAAATATTTTTTTTATTTCTTCATAACATTGCGTATTTGCAGGATTATAACCAAATTCTTCACTATTCATTAAAGAGATCTCTTTTGAAATTAAAAAATCAATAAATTTGTGTGCTAAATCAACTTTCTTACTTTTACGCGGAATTGATAAAACTTCAACCGTTAGAATGCTTCCTTGCGATGGAACAACAAAATCAAAATCATTATTAAGCTCCAAAACTTTTTTTGCAAAAGCACTAGAAGATACTGCCAACGGAACAACATTAGAAAAAAGATAATATTGTAAACTAGCATGCATATAAATTTCTACCCATTTTTTTTGCTCTATTAACAGCTTTTGAATTTTACCCAACTCATCATTTGTTAAATTATTAATTCTTCCAAACAAATATATTGCTGCCAAAAAAATTTGATCTCTAGCATCTGGCAACATACAAATTTTATAATCCGGCTTTTCAAAAACCAAATTCCAACTAAATTTTTCTGGTTCTACTTTAATTTCATTTTTATTGTAAACTATCCCATAAACAGACCACATATGCGGAATGCAATATTTATTTTCAGGATCAAAAAAGTGTCCTAATAATCGATTATCTAAATATTTTAAATTAGATAATTTGGTTTTATCGATTTTTTGCACTAAATTTTCTTGTATCAACATTTCAAGAATATAATCTGTAGGAGTAATTAAATCGTATCCCTCTCCTTTATTTATCTTAAATTTTGCATACAACTCTTCAACTGTATCAAAATATTTTAATTTAACAGAAATACCTGTTTGTTGTTTAAACTCTTCAACTACATCAGTAGATATCATATCTGTAAACGTAAAAATATTTATCACATCTTCTTTTATAAAAAATAAATCATATACATATGGAAAATAAAGAAATAATGAAAGACCCAAAACAAAAAATAAAAAAATAACTAACCGTGAAAAAAAAGATATAACAAAAGATTTTTCCTTACCCATATTGCTAATCATTAGAAATCACACGCTCCATAACTTTAAAAAATGATAACAATAATACAAAAATACTACTAAACAAAAGCAAACAAGCCGAAACTGCATTTATTGTAGGATCAACCCAAGTTTTTATCATTGAATAAACATAAACAGAAAGAGTTTGAACTTCCGAACTTGAACAGAAAAAAGCAATTAAAAAATCATCCAAAGAAAGTGTAAAAACCAACAAGGCTGATGCAATTAAAGAAGGGATTAATAAAGGTAAAATAACTTTTACAAAAGTTTGAACATAGCTCGCCCCCAAATCCAAAGAGGCTTCAGTCAACACAGGATCTAACTCTTTAAATCTTGCGCGAACAATCGGAACAACAAAACCAAGACCAATAATAGTATGCCCTGCAATCAAACTACCATAACCTAAAGGTATTTTAAAAAAAGCAAACATACTCAATACCCCAACAGCTAAAATTATATCCGGCAAAATAATATTTGCCAAAAAAATTTTGTCTAAAAATTTAGCCTTCCACCAACTGCCAGACATTACCAAACATGTACCAATTAACACACTCAAAACAGTAGAAGAAAAAGCAACAATTAAAGATACCCTCAAAGAATCAAGAAGTTCTGGAGATGTTAAAATATTTGAATACCATTTTAAAGTAAATCCCGTCCACTCAATTGAAACCGGAGAATCATTAAAAGAAAAAATCACAAGAACAACAGCAGGAAGATATAAAAATAAATATGCAAAGCCAACAGATAAAGGATGTAAATACTTTGTAAAATTTTGTTTACCCAAAACCATTCTACACCCTTTTTACCAAAATCTTTTTAACAAATTTAATAACAACACAACTAAACAAAACAAATAGGGTCAAACACAATATTCCTATAAAAGTTAATGCCGCACCTGATGCCCAATCTCTAGACATTAAGAATTTTTCAACAATCATGCTGCCCCAAAAAACCGTTTTACCACCACCAAGCAAATCTGGAACAGCAAACTCTCCAAAAGACGGTATCAAAACAAGCATAAAACCAGCAGAAACTCCCGGGAAAGATAATGGCCAAATAACATTTTTAAATGTCTGCCACTTATTACCCCCCAAATCTGCAGAAGCTTCTATAAACCTTTTATCCATTCTTTCTAGTACTGCATAAATAGGAAGAATCATAAAAGGTAAAAAACAATAAGTCATACCAACTAATATTGCAAAATAATTATTTAGCAAATGTGATTGTGGAGAAATTATTCCAAGATTAATCAAAAAATTACTAAATATCCCATCCTTTTTTAATAAGAAAACCCAAGCATAAATTTGTACAATAAAACTTGTCCAAGATGGTAATATTAAAGAAAACAATAAAAAAGTTTTAAATTTTTTTACTTTAACAGATAAAAAATATGCTACTGGATACGCAATTATTAAACAGATGACTGCAGTTATAAAAGCCAAAACCAATGAATTAAATATGATTTTAAAATAAAGAGAATTTAAAATTCTTAAATAATGAATAAACGAAAACGTTAACAATTGAGTAACTTGTTCACGATAAAAAAAACTAAAAAACAAAAGAACCGCTAACGGCAAATAAACAAAAAATAGTTGCCATATAATAGCAGGACAAGCAAAAAAAAATGGCAACTCATCTTTTATAATTCGTTTTATAAAATTCATATTAGTGCTCCAACAAGACCACATTCTCTTTTTGAAAGTAAAGATTTACCACATCATCATAATCTATAATTTCTTGAGGAAAATGTTCTTCGTTTTGTTCAAATACGGTCAACATTTTTCTATTTTTTAAAATAACATCGTACTGAGTAGAACGACCATAATAAATAATATTGGCAACTTTTCCTGTTAAATGATTAGAAAAACCTTCTATATCTTTTTTACTAATGTAAATCTTTTCTGGACGCACGCTCATGAACAACCTACAACCTGGAATCATCCAATTCTTTTTCACTGGAGAATAAACATCAAAAGAAGCCAAACCTTCAACTTCTATATCAAAACCTTTTTCTTTTGTTCGCAAAACACCTTCAATTATATTTGTTGTTCCAACAAAATTTGCAATAAACCTAGATCCAGGAAACTCATAAATTTCTTTTGGTGTTCCAATTTGTTCAATATTACCACCAACATTCATAATCGCCATTTTATCTGCAACTGTTAACGCTTCAAATTGATCATGAGTTACATAAATAAATGTAGTTTTTAATTTATCTTGCAAATTGATCAACTCCACCAACACCTCCTCTTTAAGTGTTGGGTCAAGAGCAGCAAGAGGCTCATCTAAAAGTAGCACATCCGGTTCATTTATAATTGCTCTTACAAGAGCAACTCGCTGTTGTTGCCCACCGGAAAGACTTCTGATGGATTTATTTGCAAGCTCACTCAAACGAACAGTTTTTAAAGCATCAAAAACTTTTTCTTTTAATTTAGTTTCTTTAATTTTTTTTATACGCAAACCGTATGCAACATTTTCAAAAACAGACAGATGAGGAAATAGCGCATATTGCTGAAAAACAGTATTAACCCTGCGCTTATAAATAGGAAGATTTGTAATATCTCGATCTCCAAGAAAAATACGACCTGAATCAACAGCTTCTAAGCCAGCCACAAGACGCAACAACGTTGTTTTACCACATCCGCTAGGACCAAGTAACGCAAAAAATTGTCCTGCAGGAATCTCTAAATTCAAGTTATTTAAAATTGCTTCACCATCAAACGACTTACATACATTTTCAAATCTAATTTGTCTCATTTGCACATTCCTTTGCACATGTTACACATGCCTTTCTTTTCTTTTTTGCAAAAAGAACAGGAACAACAATATCAGAAAGCGTACAAGGAATTAAAACTGCTAAAATCAAAAAGATAAAAACTATTCCCATCTGCTTATACCAAGAGCTAAAACCAAAGCTTACAAGATATAAAATTGAAGCCATCGAACTTATAAAAATATGTAAAAAATGAAACCCTTGAGAATAAAATAGTTGTTTGTTAATTGAGTGTCCACTCATAACCCAACCATTTAACATACCAACAAGCAAAAAAGGTAAAACATTTTTAATATGGCTAATAAAACACCAATGAAAATGCATATCTACACCAAGTAATTCACCGCCAAGATAAGGTAAAATAGCATCAGATAAAGTACAAAAAACAAATGGAATCAAATATCCAACAAAAATTCCCATTACGATCTTCCTGGAATACCTTCTAAAGGTAAGAACCGTACCAGTACCCGCAAATAAAAGGTGCAAAAAGTGAAAATTATGGAACAACCTATGTGCCCCAGCTGAATTACTTCCAGAACCATCAAAATAAGATAAAAAACTTAAAACTATCATAGAAAAAGCAACCGAAAATATCGCCAATGGTAAATGGCACATAATCTCCTGCCAAATTGTATCATGTTTTTCCAATAAAACTTTTCTATCTGAATTCTTTAGATTGCACATTTTTAATCCAAAATTTAAAAACTAAGCCAACAGCTCTATTAATTAAGCACACTTTTGAAAAAATAAA
>CAZFDQ010000126.1:0-13358 GCA_964518205.1 uncultured Pseudomonadota bacterium
TCAATTTCGTTAACTGTTGCTGATGACAATGCGCCTTCCCATGGAAAGTAATATCCATCACCAACTGTAAATGTCCAACCTAAAGACATATAAGCTTTACCATAAGTTGCTGTCTTACTAGGAGCTGCTGCGTCACCACGAGACATCATGAATAGATGTTGAGCTTTTTCTAAGCTTGAAACATCACCATCATTACTTGTTCTTATTGAAAGCTTAATTGTATCAGCAGGATCTTCCTCTACAGCTGTAGGAATTTTACGGTTTCTGTAAACGTTAACAAATGCACTTTCTACTACATAGTTGGTTGATAAATCACTCATAAGGTTGTAGCCACTACCAAGCATAAATAATCTGCCATAACCTTTAATAAGTGTATCTAACGCATCACCATGATCATAGAATCTAAATACTGATGTATTGTTGGCATTTTCACCATAAACGTATGTGCCATCTTTATCTTTTTTAACTTCGCGAACAACCCATCTCATACCGGAACATGCTAATGATTCGTGCATGTCTAAGTAAGAGTTGTGCATGAAGATTTTTGGATATTCATAATGTTCAAATAGATATGCATCACCTGTATAATCACCCCAAACGGTTGTGTTGAAGTATAATCTTTCACCACCGATTATTGCAGGACGTGCCCAGTATGGATCTACCAATACATCTTTTGTTACATCGTTGTGGTTGATAAGAGTATTATAAACATCCATTCTGCCGTTCAAGAAAATGTGTGCTGAATTATAAACTGCATATGTTTGTGAATCTTTTATTAATGGTCTTTCTACATTTCCTCTATCTGTTCCATTGAAGTTTGTATATTCGCGACCTGTGTGGTCAATTGCAACTGATGGAACATTAATCATACCCATTTCAGGGTCTTGCCCTGCATCTGGATCATCTGCATCTTCATAGCCATCTCGGCCAGGAGCATCGTTTCTTTCTAATGAACGAACAACAAATCGACCTTCAACATCCAAAACACCTTCACCAGCACCAGCTGAATAGTTGCTGTTTGCAACGTATCGACCATTATATGTTCCTGTGCCAATTGTATATGTGTAAACTAATTCATATTGATCATTAAAGGATGGAAAACCATCTGAAACACCACTGCTATTTGCACCGCAACGGAAATATGCTCTTGCATCACCATACAGTCTCATTTCGGCATTTGTATCACCCAAATAAACCGTACCATCCTCCAAATCGTCGTTGTAATTTGAATATTCATTCAAACCGTCAACAACAAATGCTGAAGGGTTACGCCATTGGAATAAAGGAGAATTTGAATCATATGAGGTATAATCACCGGTATAATAATCAGCTGCGTCTTCTGCTGCAAACCAATCTAATTCACCATAATAAGCGGCAACATAGTCTAAGAATGTTTGATGATAAACATCCATGTGACCGTTAACACCCATTACAAAACCGGTTCTTACGTTAAAGTTGGCATTTGGAGCATAGTGATTATTAGGAGCATAGTACCATGCATAATCGCAAGCCCAGTAACCATTAGAATAATTAGGATGGCTAGAATCAAATGGTGTACCTAAACCTGCAAAATCAATATCGCCATAAGGATCTATAGCTAATTTTGCAACTGTTTTATTTTCGTTAATTAATAACAAACCACGTCTTTCATCAACTGTTGGATCAGTATCTTGGTTACCAGTGTAACGAAGAGTATCAATTATTCTGAAAATAGCTTTTTGACCAGCTGTAGCATTAAGGTAAACAAGACTTCTAAGATCTGATTCTGAACTAAATGATGGAACAAAATGTCCGCAAACAATAATACCACCATCGTGGAAATTGTATTGATATGGATTATTTTGATCACCAGCTACTTTTAAGAACATACGACCAGTACCTGCATGTGTTGGATCGAATGCTAAGGCACCAAAGTCACCTTCACTATATTCATCTGTTGAAAGTCCAGTTGCGTTTGGAGATAGGTATGTGACATAAGAAGCAGGACCAACTTCCACACCTGTTGGGAAACCTTGATATGGATAAACAGGAGATTCTTGAGTTCCTGTGTTTGTTCCATTCCAACTTTCTCTTTGGAATACAACTTTGTTAACACCGTTTGTTACGGCTTGTGTTTCTGTTTGATCCATCAAGATTTGTACACGTGTACCAGCTTGACTAATTAATTCACCCATAGACCCAATACCGTCACCGGTAAATTGAACTTGAGCACCTCTCCAATTTGATCCAGGATTTTTGTCGTGTAATTTAAATCTTGTTACACCTTGACCAGAGAAGGTAAGAATCATATCAACGTTCTTATAATTAGACAGTGAAATATTATAAGAACCTGTAAAGTTCAAATCATATTGACAATTAACTGTAATTTCTTGACCATCTGCTGCATAAAAAATCAGATGACCATATTCATAGCCACTTGCTGTAGCATTTTGATTATATGGTTTAACCCAAACATCATCTGATGTTACGTTAACTGTTAAATCGTGATTGTGAGCACCAACGTAAACCGCACCAGAAATTGTTAATGTACCATCCAAAGAAAGGGAATCAGAATCATCACCAGACCAAACATTTCGTGCTGATGTGATAGTCTGACCATCAATCCATGAATCCAAAACAGCCGCCCCTACCGTTCCAAGGGACAGGCACAGCAAAGCTACAAGTAAAAACGCTTTGTGCATTTTTTTTCTCATTATTTCTCCCTTTTAAGAAGGACAAACAAATATTAAAACACTCCTCCCAACTTACAACCAACACGTATTTTTTCTAAACCTTTTATCTCCTTTCTTTAAAAAACCTTATTTGTTTATCCAAAAACAAACATCTACTACAACTACAACAAAAAATTTCAAAGTATTAAAAATTCAGGGACCAAGACTAAAACTTGATGGAACATGCCATTCATGTATGTTTGATATTTCTTCAGATTCATCAGAGATGTTAGAGTATGGTTCTAACATCAAAAAGCCTACGAATAAGGCCGTTGAAGCTATCTTCATCTAACTCTCCTATCCTCTATTTTAGGTACCTTTTTTTCTCGCAGCTCCAGACTTGTGGTTCGCACTCATCCAGAACCGCCATCCACTTAAAGTTAACTTGTGCTTCCCAAATGTCAAGAGAACCAATTTTTTTTTCTAAAACATCCTACAACTATTTCAAACAAGTGCGTGTAGTTTAACTTTTAACCCCCATACATTGTAAAGAATTAAAAAAAATTAAAAAAAAAATACCTGATAATAAGCGTTTGAAGGTTTTTTTTAAAAGGTAGCCCACGGCGTAAGTCGTTGGGCTTTTCAAATAAAACATGATAAAATAATTCTTCAAAAATAAAATAGTAAAACAATTAAAAGAAAGAAGTACTATGAAAAAAAACATTCCATTTTTTTCACTTCAAAGACACTACAAAAATATTGAAGAAAAAATTAAAGAAACAATCACACAAGTTCTTGAAAGCCAACAATTTATTGGTGGACCATACGTACAAAACTTTGAAAAAAAATTTAGTAATTATATTAAATCGAATCACACAATTTCTTGCAACTCAGGAACCGATGCACTTTGGATGGCACTGCGTGCTTTAGGCATTCAAAAAAATGATATCGTTCTTACAACACCATATTCCTTTATAGCTTCTAGTAGCGAAATAGTTTCTCACGGCGCACATCCTGTTTTTATTGATATCGAAGAAGATAGTTATAATATTGATCCAAAGAAATTAAGAGAATGGCTGGAAAATAATTGCAGCGCCTCCACCCACAAAGAAACTGGCTATCGCGTAGCTGGAATTGTATTCGTTAACATCTTTGGCTTGTGCGCAAACTATGATGAAATAAAAAAAATAGCAGAAGAATATGGATTATGGACAATAGAAGATGCATGCCAATCTGTAGGATCTGTTGATGCGCAATCAAGAACAGCAGGAACATTGGGAGATATTTCTTGCTTCTCTTTTTATCCAACAAAAAATTTAGGCGCCTTTGGTGATGGCGGCTGCTGCACAACAAATAATGAATACTTGGCAGAAAAATTAATGCGTATACGCAATCACGGTAGACACACACATTATGATTATATTGAACATGGGGTGAACAGCAGACTTGATGCAATTCAAGCAGCAATATTGTCTTTAAAACTTGATACTATTGAAAAACTAAATAACGATAGAAATAAAATTGCAAAAATATATAAAGAACAACTTTCAAGCTTAGACTTTATAAAGCTTCCTCAAGAATTAAATGGAAAACACACATACCATCAATATTGTATTGAAATTAAAAATGAACAAAGAGATTTGCTTATTCAAACATTAAAAGAAAATGGAATTGGAACAAACATCTATTTTCCAAAAGGATTACATCAAATCAAATTTTTGCAAACAGATGAAAGGCTAAAAACAGATTGCCCTATTGCAACAGAACTTTCTAAAAACACACTAGCTCTACCTATCTGGCCAGAACTTACGCGAGAAGAAGTAGAATATGTTTGTGAAAAGATAAAAGAAATAGCTATTATATTAAACACCAAAATAAAAGAAAAAACGTTATCTATTTAAAAAGAAAATTTTATTATGAAAAAAGGGTTCTTAATTTCTATTGAAGGCATTGATGGTTGCGGCAAAAGTCTTTTGAGCCAAAATTTATATAAAGCATTAAAAGAAAAAAATATAGAGGCAGTGTTAACCCAAGAACCAGGAGATACCCCTCTTGGGCAAAAACTACGCAAAATCTTGCATGAAGAAAAAGCAAACGTTTGCGACAAATCTGAATTCCTGCTTTTTGCAACAGACCGCGCGCAACACTTTGAAACAGTTGTAATTCCAGCACTAGAAAAAGGAAAAATTATAATCTCTGATAGGATGGCAGATTCTTCTGTTGCTTATCAGGGTTATGGACGCAATTTAGATGTTGAAATGATTCAAAAAATTAATGCGTGGACAATGCAAAATATAAGACCAGATTTAACTTTTTATGTAAAAATTGATATACCAACAGCAATGCAACGCGTGTTTAAAAGACAAGAAGCGTTAACATCTTTTGAAAAAGAAAAAACAGATTTTTGGCAAAAAGTTATTTTAGGTTACAAAACTATATTTAAAGATAACGATAACGTTGTTACACTTGATGGAACATTAAACCCAGAAGCTGTCTTAGAGCAAGCATTAAAGGTTGTATTAGAAGAATTAATTTAATTCACCCTCTTCGAGGGCTTTGTATTTTTTTGGCGGATCCTATTCCACGGGTTACGGCTGCGCCTTCACCCGAGGCTAAAATTATTCATCCACATTCGTGGATTGTTTTTTGTGAATTTAATATCCAATTAACAATTCATAAATTCCAATAAACAACACGTGAATATCAAATCATCAACGTACAAATATCAAATGAATAAAACCCAAACATCAAACCACCAACGCATGACCATACAACATGTAAAAATAAACATGAATACGTATGTCCCATAACTTACCCTTGTTGTTTAATTTCCCCTCACCCCGTGAATTAAGAATTACTTTATTATTTTTTCATGCTATCATAAACAACCGCTAATACAAGGATATAATAATGCTAAAACAAACACTAATACCAACACAACTTTTTGTCGGGGCACAAGATACCTTGGTTGAAAAAACCGAAGAATTATTACAAAAAACTTTTTGTAACAAAAAGACTTCGGATTGCTATTGCAGCCAATGCCGCAAAATAAAAAATAATCAACATGAATCAATAGTCTGGATAAACCCAGAAAAAGATTACACTGTCAAAGATATAGAAATAATTTTTGAAAAAATAAACTTCGCACTTGATGAAGGGCAAAGCTTTTTCTTTATCTTGCAAAAGGCAAACAACTTGAACCTTGCATGTGCCAATAAGCTTTTAAAAATATTGGAAGAACCACCTACCGGTTATAATTTTATTCTGCATACAAATAACTTAAATTCAATACTGCCTACAATTGTTTCTAGGTGTCATATTACAAACTTTGCAGGAGAACAAGATCTTGACCTGTACCACCCTATTGCTAACTTTTTTTATAATAATGAATTCTCAAAACCAGCCGAATTCGAAAAAGAATTAAAAAATTTACACTTAACACCCAGTGAAAGTACCGAAATTTTAAATAATATGATAAACTACTTTTCTCTAAAAATTATTGAACATTATAAAGAACCAATAAAGGATAACGTGCAGCTTAAATACAACAAAAAAGTTCTTGCATATCTAAAAGAAAAAATGCGCAAACCAGCACAATCAGGAAGTGCTAATTTATTTTGGAAAAATTTATATCTTTCATTCCCTTGTAAATAAACAATAACTTTCATACAAAAGGTTACCCCATGAAATTCTTTAACAACACAAAAACAAAATATTTCTATTTTATTTTTTCTCTTTTACTATCATCACACAACATAAATTGCATGCAAGAGACCCAAGTTTCTTACATGCCTGGCACAGCAACAACTGATATATCTATAGAAAAAACTTTATGCGAATTATTAAATACTCTTATAGCAAAAGCACAACAAAACAACCACATGCTAGACGCTCTACCAAAAATAGCAGCCATTTTGGTAAATTCATTTACACCAGAATATTTAATTTATAAATTAAATCTCGAACTAGATGTTGGTGATTATTTTCAACCAGAAAAAAATCCTACAACAGCTATTGATTTATTAAAAACAAGACTCTCAGAATCAGAATTTCATCAATTAATTACAGAACTTCAAATACAACAAGAATTAAAACACGCTCCAATTGTTGAAGCAACAGTTGTGCAAGAAGAAACACATACTTCACCAACAACACCCGCAACAGAAACTTATTTACTTGAAACTAATCCTGATAATGCTCCCAATTATAATCTAGAAGAAATCAATCTATACACCTACATGGACAGTTTTATTAATGCATTAACATCAACACAAGATTCCGATGCAATTATAAAACTGGCTCTAGAATTAGACAACATATGCTCTGCCAATTTTCTAGACAATTTATTAGAAGAATTACACACACCTCAAACCACGCACTCTTTTTCTTCTTATGCAAATCTTGCTTTTTTAATACAGTCCAAATTATCACAAGAAGCATATCAACAACTTATACATGAACTTGAAGCAAACCAAAAAGGAATTCTTTACCAAGAAATAGAAGAGCTAAAAGCAAAATTTGAAAATCAAACTTCAATATCAGAAGATTACTCTCCCTTAGTTTTTAATGAATCTGATTTTTTAAATGAATTTGAAACAGAAGCTCCTATTTGGGCAGATTTGCCCACTGTTAATACTCCAGCTAAAACCAAGAACGCTCTGGCAATGGCGAAAAGAAGAATATATAAAAAACGACATCAATGTACAGTTAAAGGTTGTGGAAAGTGGTTTACAACACCAAAACATCTTGAAATCCACAAAAGAACTCATACAGGAGAATGTCCTTTTAAATGCGATGAATGTAATAAAAAATTTAAAACCAAAAACCAATTAACAGTTCACAAACAAACTCATCGCAACTACAGGCCTTTTGTTTGTACCTATCCGGGATGTTCTAAAACATATACTAGAAATGAACACCTAAAAATTCATATGCAAACTCACACAGGAGAACGTCCTTACAAATGTTGCCATGAAGGTTGCAATCGCACTTTTACAAGAAAAGATCATAGAGATTCTCATGAAGCAACACACGAAGAAGGCAAATTTATATGTAACCAATGTGGTCAAAAATTCCACAGGCAAATACATCTTGATTCACACATGCTTTCTCATTCTTTGCCAGATAGAACACCAAACCCAGATAGAATCAAATGCCCCAATCCTGATTGTAATTCAACCTTTACATGCGTTGATTCTTTAAAAATGCACATAAAAACTCAACATGAGAGTCAAACAAAAAATTATATTTGTGATTTTATAATGCCAAACGGGCAACCATGCGGAAAAGCTTTTTATACTTCCTCAAATCTCAAAGAGCATAAATTATCACATTCTGATGCTAAACCTTTTAAATGTACATATGAAGGTTGTAATAAAACCTATAAAACAAAAAAAGATTTAACCCGACATATAAGAGAAAAACACACAGAAAAGCCAGACGAATTTACCTGCGATTTTATAGAAAATGGCCAACCATGCGGCAAAAAATTTACATCTCAAAACGGATTAACTCGACACATAAAAACAGTTCATACACAAGAAAGAACATACAAATGCAATTATTGTGATGAATTATTTTATACAGCATCAGAAAGAAACGTACACGAAAATAGATGGCACAATGAAGAAGGTAGAAAATACAATTGCCGATTAGAAGGTTGCAATGAATCATTCTACTCTTCAAGCGACAGAAATCGACACGAAAGGACTGTACACTCTGATGAACGAAACTACAAATGTGATCATGATGGTTGCACTTCATGTTTTAAAACACAAACAGAACTAACAGCACACAAAAAAAATGTTCATTTGGAAGTAGATCAAATGTTTATTTGTGATTGGCCAGGATGCAATATGAGCTTTCCCACAGAAAACCGATTAAAAGAACATTATTTAAGACACTCAGGAGAAAGGCCTCACCAATGCCACTACTGTGACAGATGTTTTTTCACGACAAGTGACAGAGCAAAACATGAAAGAAGAGCTCATACAGATGAAAAACCATATAAATGTAGAATAGACGGATGCAACGCAAGCTTTTTTGATGCAAGTGATAGAAATAGACACGAAAAAAATATCCACTCTGATGCTCGTCCATTTGTTTGTAAATGCGGCAGCGCTTATAAAACAAAAACACACTTAAAACGCCATCAAGCAACTTGTGATCAAGTCAATTGAAATTTATAGATTCAGTTAAACAAAAAGCAACAAAAAAATTTTATTAACAACGTATAAGACCACAAAATTAACAAATGTTAACAAAAATAAAAAACTATCTTCTTCATTTCCTACAAGCACAACTAATTGTAACAATAGTCTCGCTCCCAATTCTTGTTAGCTGGGGAATGACTCTTTCTGTTGCAAGCTTTGTTGGCAACTTAATATTTGCTCCAATACTAACAGCTTTTTTAATCTTAAGCTCTCTCATATTTTTTACGCAATTACTAAACATTCCAAATTCTACTCTTACTAGCAGCCTAAACCTTTTAACAACAGGCTGGGAAAAGTTATTGAGCCTAGGGCAAAAAACATGGCTTATTGGATTTGTGCAAACAAATAAAATAATACTTCTTGCAATACCTGTTGTTACATTTTTTGCCCTGCGCAATAAAAAAATTGATTCCATACAAAAACGAATTATGGTCCTTCTTGCAATACTTATACTAAGTACCGGATATTTTTATATAAAAAATCAAACACAAAAAAATAGAGGGAACCAAACAATTACCAATCGCAATCGGTCTCTTGATATCAAACAGGATAAAAATGGAAAAATTAATTTAATAGATTCAGGATTTTTTAACACAAAAAGATCTATTGATAAGTTTTTAGATTTTGAACTAAAGCCACATATTCTAAAAAATTATGGAACATTAAATATTACTAATCTCACTTTAAACGTTGTAAGTTTAAGTAGTTTTAAAGGAGCGATTGAAGCTTGCAAAATATTTAATATAGAAACGGTTACTCTGCCCTTTTTTAAAAAAGAATTAAGCAAAATTGAATGGAGATATTTTTTTATATTAAAGCGGGAGCTAGAAAAAAATGGTATAGAATTTGTTAGGATTCCCGCGTCAAAGGCAACGCCATAATCTCAGTTAAAAAATTCCCAAAGGTTTTACCTTCAAAAACAATTTGGTATACCCCACGACAAATTGGTAAATCTAAATTATTATTTTGAATCAACTGATAAACAGATTCACAAGAGTTAACCCCTTCAGGTAGTACATGTAGCTCTTTTTTTACATCATCCAAATTTTTGCCATGCCCTAACATTTGTCCTGCTTTTAAATTCCTGCTCAAAGATCCCTCTGTTGTACATAAAATCAAATCCCCTAAACCAGAAAGTCCATAAACCGTATTTTCATTTCCACCTAAAACAGAACATAACTTTGCAAATTCAGCAAAACCGCGTGTTAATAAAAAAGCTCCAGCATTCTGACCACAAACAGAACCTGAAGAAACGCCAACAAGTAGAGTTAAAATATTTTTAACAACACCTCCAACTTGAATACCTATTGGATCATCTGAAAGGTATGGCTTAAAATATGAACGTGATAAAAGCTTTGCAATCTCTTGCGTTAAAGATGAATCATTACTTCCAACAACAGCAGCAGAACAACACATTTGTGCCAATTCTTTTGCAAAGTTAGGCCCGGCCATTGATGCCACATTAACTTTTTTTTCAAAAACATCATCAATAATTTGCGTTGGCAACAATAAAGTTTCTTGTTCCAAGCCTTTACTTAAAGTAATAAAAACCTGTTCTTTTGATACAAAATCTTTTGCTTGATTTAAAATTTTACGCAAATATTTTACAGGAATAGCCTCAAAAACAAACCGCGAACCCTTCAAAGCTTCTTGCAAACTTGTTGTTGGTTTTATATTTGAACTAAGCTTGAAACCAGGAAAGAATTTTTTGTTTTCTCTTGAATTAGTAATCTGCTCAACAACTTCTTGCTCATAACACCATAAATTAACGATGTATCCACTTTCTGCTAAAAGAGTTGAAACAGCAGTACCAAAAGCCCCTGCCCCAAGCATTGTAACGATTTTCATAATTATACTCCCCACTCATCCCGAGTGCCCGTCATTTTCAAGTAAATGACGGGTGTATCGAGGGACTACTTCCCAAAATTTCTCTGAACCTCTTCAAACTTATTCACACAATCAGCAAGATGTGCCTCTGTTACCTCTGGCCAATAACATTCTAAAAATGCAAACTCTGAATAAGCCGCTTGATACAATAAAAAATTACTTAACCGAATAATTCCACTTGTTCTAATTATTAAATCTGGATCTGGAATACCAGTTGTCCACAAAGAATCGCTAATCGATTGTTCATTAATATCATTAATATTCAGATTTCCATCTTTTACTTTTTTTGCCAAATTCTTAACAGCATGAACTATTTCTCCTTTGGCTCCATAACAAAATAAAAGATTAAAATTTAACAAATCTAAATGCTTTGTTTTTTCTTCTATTTCATCTATAACTGGACGAACTTTTTCTGGAAAATAATTTCTGTCCCCTAGAAATCGAACACGAATTCCTTGCTCTATCAACTCTGGAAGTTGTTTTGGAAATTCGTTAACAAAAAGCTCTACCAAATAATTTTTTTCATCTTCAGAGCGTTTAAAGTTTTCCAAAGAAAAAGTATAAATAGATAAAAATTTTATACCTCTTTTTATACAAAATTTAATCGCTAACCTAAATGCCTGCAAACCTTTTTTGTGTCCCAATAAAGATTTAAATTTATTCTTTTTTGCCCACCGTCTATTACCATCTGGAATTATGGCAAGATGTTGCATGGAAAAATTTCTCCTAATGTTCAAATTACCCTTTACAAAATAAACAAAAACATATTAACTCTTTATACCTTAAAGACTAGGACAAAGCAAGCAAAGAAATAGCATACAAATCAACATTTGTTTTGTCTTTTTTGTGTATTTTTGCCTCAAATTTACATCTTAAAATGGGAATGATAAACTTAATTTATGAAAATAATTATTGGGGGAATCTATGAATATAATAAAAAATAAAATAAAAGCCATCATCTTTGATATGGATGGCACAATAATAAAAACCGAAAACATTTGGCAAAATATCACCTATCAAGTTCTAGCATCTTACAACATCACTCAATTCACACAAAAACATAAAGATCTATTTAACTTTACAATTTCAGGAATTGGTTTATTGCAATGCGCAAAAATTTTAAAAACCGAATTCAACTTATCAGATTCAGTTAATACCGTAATGCAAGCAATGCTTACGCAGGCTTATAAACATTTTTCAAGCAACGAAAAAAATATACAATTTGTTGAAGGTTTTGAAAACTTTGCTCAAAAACTGGTAAACACAAAAATATCAACAAGCATTGCAACCAATGCGGATATAAAAACATTAAATGCTTTATCTCAAAAAATGCAATTCAATCGTTTCTTTGGTAAAAAAATGTACAGCCAAGATCATGTCAATAACATGGCCAAACCAGATCCAGCACTTTTTTTGTACGCAGCAAAACAATTAAATGCAAGACCAGAAGAATGCATTGTTTTTGAAGACTCTATTCATGGGTTTAAAGCTGCAAAAGAAGCAGGTATGAAATGCATTGCAATAAAAACAGAACTAAATAAAGGTATCTTAAATCACGCAGATCAAGCAATTAAAAATTATCATGAAGCTGAAATAGCTCTTAAAAAGATTGTGAATATTGAAACTGAAAAAACATTAAGGGCGCAAGACTTTAAACATCCACGCCCTTAATCGATGTTGTCTTTTTTCAAAGTGACTCTCCCATCGGCCCCTAAACAAACACTCCAACAACACCCCACAAATCCCTAAATTTGGTTTCCCCAAATTTCCCTAAACTTTCCCCAAATTGTCCCTAACAAAATCCCCCAATCTGCTAGTTACAATTACAGGTTATTATTTTATACTTAAAAAAATCAACAATATTTTAATTTTTTTTAAAAAAGCTCATAACATAAAGGAAAAATATGTTGCTACCCCAAGCTGAAGATGAAAAAAAATGGTTCCAAAAATGTTTAGCCAATAAAGAGCTGGTTGAAAAGATAAAAAAAATAAAATTGGTAGTTTGCGATGTTGATGGCGCCATGACCGATGGACATGTTTACCTAACAGACGATAAATACTCAGTAAAAGGTTTTTCTGTTCAAAATGGTTTTATTATAAGCCGCATAATAAAAAATAACTTACTCCACCTGGCCCTTGTTAGTGGAAGAAATGATGCCGTTACAACTCGCCGCGCAAAAATGTATGGAATCCCTGATGATATGTGCTTTGTTGGAATTGATACAAAAAAAATCGAAAAAGTACGTGAAATACAAAACAATAAACAAATCTCAAAAGATGAAACATTGTTTTATGGCGATGACATTTTAGACTTTGAAACAAAATCAGGCGTAGGCCTTTTTGCAAATCCTGCTAATGCACCATTTTATCTTCAAAACCAAGCCGACATTATAATTCCACGAGAAGGCGGAAAGCACGCGTTAAGAATGCTTTTGGATTTAATTTTGTATGTACAAGAAAAACATGTTGTACAAAATGTTATTAAAGAGGCGTTGTAGGGCCAAAGCTGCATGGCTATACCATGCAAATAAAAAAATTATAAGAAATATAGCTAGATTCCCGGCCTCCGAGCCGGTATCCAGATAATTGTAAATCATATCTTATTAAT
>CAZFDQ010000127.1:0-2669 GCA_964518205.1 uncultured Pseudomonadota bacterium
AATTTTTAGTGTAGAGGAATTAGCAGATTTATTGGAAATCGACAGAACTGCAGTCATGCGATATAAAAAAAAGCTGGTAGAATATAAATTGATAATTGATAAGCGTTTAGGTCAGGGAAATCCTAATAGAATTTATGTTTTAAAGCCTGAACTTGTTGATAACTTAAATCAGAAGTCGCAAAATACGACTTCTAGAAGTAGCAATATAGGACCTCTAGAAGTTTCAAATAGCGACTCTATTGATACATACGTTAATAAGACTGAGATAATGAATAACGTTAATAGCAACGCTATTTTTAATAAGAAAAAGAAAAGAACACCGGAAATGGAGTCTTTTGCTCAAGAAATAGCTGAAAGACTTGAAGACGATCATTCTCTGGGCTTTTACCGGAAAGTTGTTGATATTATGCCTGAAACCTTAATTTGGCAAGCCTTAAGTGAAGTAAAAGACGCACACCTAACAGGAAGAGTAAAAAAAAGCAAAGCAGCTTTATTTACTAGTGTGATTAAAAGTAAAGCCCTAGAACATAATATAAACTTTAATACGAAATAATAAATTACAAAAATGAATAAAATTAAAAATAATTTATACAACCTCTTAAAAGAAGATTTGCGCTTATTGGATAAAGAAAAAAAGGAGATAAACGAAACTCTTTTGAAGGATTTAATTGATAAACTTGATGAAAAACTCATTAAAATTCTTTTGAGTGATAAAGAGATAAAAGAGAGGTTTTTTATAAAAGTCAAAGACATTTATGTACTAAAGCAAAGCGAATTGAAGGTTTTCGTAGATGAAAACAAGCTTGATAATTCATACACTCAATATAAAAACAAAATTGGACTACGAGTTGGTAACAAACTGCTTTCTGAAAGAAACGAAATTGTTTTAGATTGGCCTTTTAAAGACTGTGTGCTTGAAGGCGGGATGACGAAAGAAGACCAAAAAAGAAACGAGATATTTTTTAATGAAGTTCTGGCAAAAGACGAAATTGACCGCCTTGAAGACCCGAAAGCATTTGTAAATTGGAAAAGATACACCACCAAAGGCGATGAAAAAGTGAAAGAGTTAAAAAGAGATAAAGATGGCACAATAAAAGAAAATTTGATTATTAAAGGCAACAACCTTCTTGCTTTACATTCCCTCAAAGAGCAATTCACTGGAAAAGTGAAGTTAATTTATATTGATCCACCATACAATATAGGTAAAAATGATTTTGGTTATAATGATAATTTTAATCATTCAACATGGCTAACCTTTATAAAAAATAGACTAAAAATAGCACACGAATTATTAGCTGAAGAAGGTGCTATATTTGTGCAAATTGATCACCATGAAGTTGCGTATCTTAATGTTATTTTAGATGAAATATTTAGACCAGAAAACAAAGCTCAAATTATTTCTGCAAAAGTATCCGCAGCGTCCGGTTTTAAGGCGGTCAATCCTGGTCCCATTGATGTGACAGAATTTATTTTGTTTTATACAAAAAACAAAAGTAGTTTTAATTTTCAAAGGAATTATGTCGAAACGGGGTATCATAAAAACTATAATTTGTACTTAGAAAATAAAGGAGATACAAATAACTGGAAACTTTTTCCCTTAAAAGATAAAGTTTTAGGGGAAAGCGGGTATAAAAGTGAAAAAGAATTCAAAGAAAAATTTGGGGACATTTCTGATTTAGTTTTGTCGAGGCTAATTTCTGATTTCGCTTTTTCTCATGCGAAAAATGTCGTAAGTATACGAGACCTGCATAAGCCATCAGAAAAAGTTAAAGAATTACAAGAAAAATCACGAAAAATCCGCAACAAGATTATTTTATATAAAAAGCAAGACGGTTCATGTACATATTTAATAAATGGTGGTGCAATCGCTTTTTATTCAAGCAAAATAAAGGATATCGACGGAGAATTAAAAGTTACAGAGTTGTTGACAAATTATTGGGATCATATTTCTTGGGCAGGAATTGCTCGTGAAGGCGGCGTTAAATTAAAAAATGGCAAAAAGCCAGAGAAACTTATTAAGCAAATAATTGAAGTTGCTGGGGTAAAAAAGGATGACATTATGCTTGATTTTTTTGCAGGAAGTGGAACAACATGTGCCGTTGCTCATAAATTAGATATTCAATATATAGGCGTAGAACAACTTGATTATGAGGGGAATAATCCAGAGTCAAGATTAAATAATGTTATTGAGGGCGATCAATCTGGAATTTCAAAATCTGTAAATTGGAAAGGTGGCGGGGATTTTGTATACCTTGAACTTGCAAAATGGAATGAGGAGGCCAAAGAAAAGATACTGAAAACAAAAAACTTAAAAGAATTGGAAAAACTTTTTGATGAACTCTATGAGCAATATTTTCTTAACTACAATGTCAAAACAAAAGAGTTTAAGGAAAAGATGCTTAAAGAGGAGGGATTTAAAAAACTTGATCTGAACGAACAGAAAAAATTGTTCGTAGAAATGTTGGATATGAACCAAATGTATGTAAATTTCAGTGAACGAGCGGATAAGAAATATAACTTTTCTCAAGAAGATATCACGCTAAGCGAAGAATTTTATAATAAAAAGTAGTGATGGATAAATTAAATCTTCAACAATTTATAGAATCTGAAATCGGCCGCAAAACAATTTCCAAGATTGAAATACCAGAATATATCTCCAACAATCTTAA
>CAZFDQ010000128.1:0-2476 GCA_964518205.1 uncultured Pseudomonadota bacterium
TTGACTATTTTTGAAAAAGAAAATATAGATTTAATTTCTCAAGAAGAATTAAGTTCTGATGTTGGTGATTTTGAAACAATTGTTAAAGAAGAAGAGCAACCGGGCCTTAAAAGGGATTTTAAAGTTTCTTTAGAAAGTGTTGATTTGTCTTCAGAGCCTTCCGACGATGAATTCAAAGAAAAAGAAATTGAGAGATTAAAGGCTTTTGTTGAGCCAAGCCAATTAAATGATCCTGTGAAACTGTACCTTAAAGAGATTGGAAAAATTCCTCTTTTAAATAAAGAAACAGAAAAGGTAATTTCAAATAAAATAGCACAAGGAAAAAAAGAATCGATTGATGCTATTGCACAGTTTCCTTTTATTACAAAAGATTTAATTTCATTTGAAGAAAAGCTATTAAAAGATCCTTTATTTTTAAAAGAACTAGTTCAATTTTCAGATTTTGATGAGGATAATTCTCCTAAATTTGAAGAAGAGAAAAATAAGTTTTTAAAAACAATTCAAGAGATCAAGAATTCTGTTGCTCAAGAAGAAAAAATTTATCATGCATATCGTGGGCAGCTTGATAAAGAGAGTAAAAAGAAAGAGATGCTTAAAAAGGTGGATGATAATAGAGAGCATAGAGTTGATTTAATTAAAGGAATAAAGTTATCCAATAAGCAGATTCGCAAGTTTGGTAAAAAAATTGAAAAGTTTATTACAAAGATTCGTGAACGAGAAGATGAAATTAAAGCGTGCGAAGAGAAGTTAAAATTTTATCAAGGAATAAAAAATAAGAATGAAGCTGATTTGGCTCAAATAGAACAGTTAGAAAAAGATGTTCGCATGTCTGGCAAAATAATTAAAAAGGCTGAAGGTGAAGCTGGTCTTGGTAAAGATAAGGTTTTAAAACTTTATACACAGTTTATTGTTGCGCAAAGAAGAGATAAGTATGCAAAAGACGATCTTGCAAGAGCAAATTTAAGATTGGTTGTAAATATTGCAAAAAAGTATATCAATCGTGGATTGCACTTTCTGGATTTAATCCAGGAAGGTAATATTGGTTTGCTAAAAGCTGTTGAAAAATTTGAATTTGAACGTGGATTTAAATTTTCAACTTATGCTACATGGTGGATTCGTCAGGCTATAACTCGTGCAATTGCAGATCAATCTAGAACTATTCGCGTTCCTGTTCACATGGTAGAAACTTTGAGCAAAATTAATAAACTTACAAGATCTCATGTTCAAGATACAGGTAAAGAGCCAAGCTTTTCGTTATTGGCTAAAGAATTGAATCTTGATGAAAAGAAAATCAAAAATATTATAAAAATTTCTAAAGAGCCTGTATCTTTAGAAACTCCAGTTGGAGATAGTGATGATACTTATTTGAAAGACTTTATCGAAGATGAAAATGAATACACTCCAGTTGATGCCGTGGTTAATGATGATTTACGAGAAAAAGTTCGTGAAATTTTAAAATCATTAACACCACGAGAAGAAAAAGTTTTAAAGATGCGATTTGGAATTGATGTTGCATCCGAGCACACTTTAGAAGAAGTAGGTAAAGACTTTTCTGTTACTCGTGAGCGTATTCGTCAAATTGAAGTTAAAGCTCTTCGTAAGTTGCGTCATCCATCAAGAAGTAAAAGATTACAAAGCTTTTTTGATAAAGAATTTGAAATAGCAGCTTCCGAGACAATAGAATAATTTATTTTTAGTTTTTAATTTTTTAAAGCCCGCATAATTTTATGCGGGCTTTTTTATTATATTGAATTTGATCAACCTTTAATGAGACGGTATACTTTGGGCGTATTGTTATTCATTTACTCAAAAAGAAGTCTTATGAAAATTCTACACATAATTACAAGTCTTAAAATAGGTGGGGCGGAATCTGCTCTTTATAATCTTTTATCTGAATTACAAAAAAATAAAAATAATCAGCATTTTGTCGCCTATTTTTATGAAGGATTAAATGTTGAAAAAATTAAATGTTTAGGTGTTCCTGTTTTTCAAATTAAAGGTTCAATTTGTCGGTATGATCCAATTGCTTATCTAAAATTAAAAAGGTTAGTTAAAAAAATTAAACCAGATGTTATTCATTCAGCTTTATGGATGGCTAACATTTTTGCAAGATTGGTTTCAAGAAGTCTTAATATTCCAATTGTGTGTGATTTGCATAGTAATTTTGAGCATGATGGAAAACTTCGCATTTTTATTGAGAAAAAGCTTTCATCTTTTTTGGTTCCTGATCAATATATCGCTGTTTCTAATTCGGCAAAAAATGGATTTATTAAAAGTGTGGTTGATAATATTTCTAATAAATCATTGAAAGACAAATTAACCGCCAAAATATTGCTTGTACAAAACGGAATTGATTTAGAAGGCTTACGGGTTAAGGCCAAAGAAAACAATCTTACCAAACGAGATTTGGGATTTGATGAAAATGATTTTATTATAGGTGCTGTTGGTCGATTGGATCCTATAAAAAATTATGGTC
>CAZFDQ010000129.1:0-3479 GCA_964518205.1 uncultured Pseudomonadota bacterium
GGTTCAAATCCCACCCTCTCGGGGCGGATTTTTTAATCTGTTTTCCTTAATTTTCCCGGATGATATACTGAGAAAACTTATGCCTTTGCCCAGAAAACAAAAAGCTTTCACCCTTCTTGAATTATTGGTTGTCATTACTATTATAGGGATTTTATCAAGCATCGTTATTGTTTCAATGTCAGGATCGACGGATTCTGCCAATATAGCCAAAGGCAAAGCTTATTCCCAGCAGATTCACGCCCTTTTAAATTAGTATAATGAGAGTGAAAAATGTATGTGCGTAAAACACTTTCCATGTTTTTTTTACTTGTCTAATATATTTCTATGATATAGAATAATACAATAATGGAATAATACGATAATGCTTAATTTTAATCATAAAGCCTTTACCTTAATAGAGCTATTGGTAGTAATAACTATTATTGGAGTGTTAGCTTCCATTGTCATGGTTTCAATGTCCGGAGGAACGGACAAAGCCAAGAATGCCAGAGGACTGGCTAATCGAAGAAGCGCAGGATTGTATTGCGCAATAAACCCGGGAGCGTCAACTTTGAATGGAAGCAGAATATATTGCGATGAAAACAATACTATGTGGTCAGAAACACTATCAGGAATAAAACAATGGAAAACAAGCGATACGGCTCTTCCTTCCTATACTAGTGGAGACTGCAACAACCTGACAGCAACAGATATGGAAGACTATCCAGCCTGCAATGCTTGTAGAAATCTTGATTATGCTGGTTTTTCCGAAGGATGGAGATTGCCCACTCAAGGAAGTGGTAGCATTGCATCAGCAAGAGATGGCACATATTGCGCTACCGGTCGACAATTATGGGGTTTGGGAGAAGAAACTTGCAATTGGAATCCTTCCTTATGTGATAGCTCTCAAACTTCCTGTTCTCCCGCATATGACAGTTCAGCTGTAGCTTCCCGTTATTGGTCTTCTATTGAGTACCCTGGTAGCACTGCCTGGATCGTGTGCTTCGATAATGGCCATGTGGGCAGCTACTACAAGACTAACTCGAACTATGTGCGTTGCGTTCTCGGGCAATAAATAAACATTCCTTTGAAATAGTAATTTGGACTTTGGACTTTGCAAAATTTTTGGTCTACCAAAAATTTTCAGGCCAATCTTAGAAGAAATAAAATTAAAAAATACATCGCCAGATTTTTAAATTATTGGCTTTGAATTAAGCCAGTGTTTAAAAGAGAGCGGTTAAAATTTATTGCGCTCTTTTCACTCAATAATATTGAGTATTTTCAGTCAGGGGGCTTTTTGAAAAAATCAGGTCCTCGGAGAATTGACGAGTAAAAGAGTCTATTGCTGTAGCTTCCAATTATTGGTCTTCTATTGAGTACACTGGTAGCAATGCCTGGAACGTGAACTTCGATAATGGCAATGTGAACAACAACAACAAGACTAACTCGAAATATGTGCGTTGCGTTCTCGGGAAGTGGATTTTAACCTAATCCCGCCATCTTTCTTGTAGAAAGTGGCGGGATGCGATGTTTTAGCATTAATCTTTGATATGGTGGAATATCAATATTTGCCGTTATATTGCAAACTCTTTGGATTGATAAAATATTTGAATGAAAGAATTATAAACTTTCCAAAAGCATACAAGTATAGTTTTGGCCAAAATATCTTAAAATTAAGCTGGTCTTGTATGGATTTTTTAGTAGAAGCCAACGCGCTTCCTAAAAAAGAAAAGTATTTAAAAATTCTAAAATTAAGTATTACTTTTGACTGCTTTAAAATCAGATTAAGAATAGCTCAGGAGATGGGATTAATTTCAAAAAAACAGTATGTCCATATTCAGTCTTCTTACATTAAAGAAATTGGAGAGATGACGGGAGGTTGGTTGAGATGGAGCAGAACGAATTTTGAAAGATAAGAATATATGAATGAAATTTTTAATCTGGAAAAACTTTATTCAGCTTATCTTGACTGTAGGAAGAGAAAAAGGAAAACAATTAATGCCCTAAAATTTGAATGGGATTTGGAAAGGAATCTTTTTCTTCTTTTAAACGAGTTAAAATTAAAAAAATACAAACCCGGTCGTTCTATTTGCTTTGTGGTAGAAAAACCTACCCCCAGAGAAATATTTGCTAGTAATTTCAAAGACAGAGTAGTCCATCATCTTTTAGTAAGGGAAATAGAGGAAATAGGAGAAAAAACATTCATTTTTAATGCTTTCTCCTGCCGTAAGGGAAAAGGAACTCATAAGGCGATTAAAAAATTAAGAGAAGGGATTAGGAAAGCAAGCAAAAATTATACAAGAGAAATATATTATATGCAGATAGACATAGCTGGTTTTTTTATGTCAATAGACCATAATATTCTATGTTCTATTTTAGAAAAATTAATTAGAAAAGAGAAAAAATCTTTCCAGTGGAAAAGTGATATCTTGTGGCTCGCAAAAACAATTATTTTCCACAAACCTATTGATAATTATGTTATCAAGGGTATTCCTTCTCTTTTTTCACTTATTCCGCCGCGTAAGTCTCTTTTTCGGTCAGGAAAATTCAAAGGTCTTCCTATTGGTAATTATTCTTCTCAGTTTTTTGCAAATCTTTATTTGAATGAGCTGGATCAGTTTGTGAAGAGAAATCTCAAGTGCAAATATTATTTTCGTTATGTTGATGACGTTGTTTTATTGGAGAATAATAAAGAAAATCTTAAACATTATAGAGATAGAATAGATATTTTTTCACAGAAAGAATTAGATTTAAGATTAAACAAGAAAAAAACTAAAATTCAATTAGTTAGAAAAGGAATTGATTTCCTTGGGTATATTGTAAGGCTGGATTATGTTTTGGTTAGGAAAAGAGTAGTTGGAAACCTAATAGTTAAATTAAAAAGAGCAAAGAAAAATCCATTTATTATTTGTGAATGTTTTTTATTAGAATTTTTAGCAATGGTCAACTCTTATTTTGGGCATTTTAGGCATGCCAATAGTTTTAATTTAAGGAAAAATATTTATAAAAATGAGTTTGGAAAACTTAAAGAAAAATTTTTACCGGAGACGGATTATAATTATTTAAGATTAAGGAAATAAATATTTAAAGAGAATCGGAAAATTATTCCCTGGAGATCATTACGAAAAACGAATATCTCCAGAGAATGAAGGAAGCCAGTAATTTGTCTTTTTCTAAAGTGCAATTTTATTCCTCCAGCGATTTCTCCCTCAACTTCCTGTGATAGGAGACGGCGAACCTGTGCGCTTCGTCCCTGAGTTGCAATATGAAGTTGGAAGCGTCTTTTTGGAGATCCTTGAGCAGATAAGGGTCTTTTTTTCCCGGCAGGAACAGCTCGTTGTTCCTCTTGGCCAGGGTAGCCAGATTTATCCTTTTTTTGGACTGCTTTAAGACAGAAGCTGCCGCGTTCAACTGCTCTTTTCCTCCGTCAATGAGCATCAAATCCGGGAAAGACCAGTCCTGGTGCCCGAGCCTTCTTGAAATCGCTTCCTTGAGCAAAG
>CAZFDQ010000130.1:0-5491 GCA_964518205.1 uncultured Pseudomonadota bacterium
TAGATAAAACCATGGGATTAGAAAAAATTAAACTAATTCACCTTCACGATTCAGCTGAAAAAAAAGGTAGCAAACTAGATAAACATGAAATTCCAGGAAAAGGCCATATTGGCAAAAAAATACTTAAAAGTATAATCAATCATAAAAATCTCAAAAAAATACCTGTTATTCTTGAATTACCAGCTATCGACAAAAAAGAAACAATCAACGTCTACAAAGATATTAAGGGCTGGTAATTCACATGCAAATAGAAAACAAGGTTATTTTTTTATTTTAAATTCTATTCAATAAATCATTATATTCCACAATTAGATATCGTATTTTTATTATTTTCATGTACCACTGCCAAATAGTATTAATATAGGGGCTTTTGACACACTTTTAGGTTAAAGTAAACTTAATAAAGAATAAACACAAAAGCTTATTTTATATGTTGTAACTGTGCTGGGACGGGTTGGTAAAAATATTGTAGGTCTTTGGTGGACTTAAATAAGTATGGGAAGATATAAATAAATGGAGGTTCGTATGTATTTTTTCAAAAAATCTAGTCTAAAAAATATACTGTTATTATTTACATTTCTTTTTTCTGCATTTACCCAAAATCAGGTTTTTTCTTCAATAGAAAATCAAGAACAATTAATAAAATTACAAAATTTGGGTAACGAAATAGATCAATTGGGACAAGAAACTTTAACTTTCTTGGATCATTTAAATACTATTTTGCCTCAAATGGTTCATGAGTTACAAAACACAAATAATATGACAATAAAGCTGCTTCAAACTTTTTTTGAACTCTATAAAGATGTGATAACCATTTTTGACTTGCGCGATTTTCAATGTCTTCAAAATGGAACAATAAGCGAAAAGCTCGTAAGAGCTGTTGCATATATTACCATTGAATGTCTTTTGGCAACAAGTATATCAAACCTAGAAACCAAAAGACAAATGCTTCCAAGTCAACACATACAAAGCCATCAAATATTAGAAGCCACAATTATAGAGAACAATAAAAAAATCGATTCTTACAAAAAAGAAGTTAAAACACGAGTTGAAGACATCAAAACTACTGTAAATGACACTTTAGCAACATATTTTGGTTTTGACATCGCAGAAAACCGTTCTACTCAAGCAACTGCAGAGATTCTAAATGCTTTAAACTATAAAGCTCTTTTGAATATGCTAAAAATTCAAGATACAAATTTTAGAATACAATTAGAACAAATAATAATCAACATCATAAGTAACGTTTTAGATCAAAACGACCTTTCAACGCTTGAGACGGTTATTAAGAGTAAAACATTTAATAAAATAAAAACAAACACAACAACACAAACAGCTCTTAAGTTTATAACATGCTTACTACCAGCAGCAACAAATGAAATAATAGCTCCGATAAAAAAAATACTATTTACACCTTGTACTAGCACTGCTGCAGAATAAACATTAAGAGCCTCACATTTTTGTGGGGCTCTTTTTTTTATCACAATCCCTTTTGTAATGCACACCAAGCATTTGGCCACAATTTTTGTAAAATTTCGCCTATACCTTTTGCATATTGTCTAATTTCCCACTGGGCATCAGATGCTATTCTTAATTTATAAAAATGAAACCAATTTCTTAAATTTGCTGTAGCATAAAACTCTGTATAATTGCCAACAGGAACAACAAAACGAGCCTGCTCTCGGCATACACCTTTTTTCAATAACGTCTTATAAGAGTTCACACAATATTCATATGTATCTTTTAAAATTTGTGTACATTCTTCTTGTTCTTGAACTTCTCCAATACTAGATTGTTTATTTGTTGCAGCTTGCTGCCTCCATTCTGCAGGGTAATAAAACTTTCCAACAGGGTCAGCAGAATATCTCATCGATATTTCGTTATAAGATTGTGTTCTATGTCTCATCCATTGTCTTGCAACAAATAATGGTAAAATAATTTTAAAAGTTGCACTTTGATGTTCAAATGGAGTCATGTGTAAATTTTCAGCCAAATAATTCATCAGTTTTTTATCAGCCTCAGGGTTTTGGCCCGTTTTTCCACTACGAGCAAAAGAAACTCTTGCTGAAAGTGCTGGTATCTGATCTGGTATAAATTTTTCGCCATGAATTTGCGTACTTGCAACAAGTTCAATGATTGCATATGGATCCTTTTGCCCAAAGGGATACTTCGTAAATACATGTGTTGTTTGATTTAAATCTGTTTTTTTATTTTTTAGTATTTGCATATCGAATCCTTAAACTGACGGTAAAGTTATTCCGCGTTGCTTCATATACTTTCCACCTCTTTGTGCATAAGTAACATCACATAATTCAGCCGCTTTAAAAAATACAACTTGAGCCAAGCCCTCGTTTGCATAAATTTTTGCTGGAAGCGGTGTTGTATTTGAAATTTCTAAAGTAACATGACCTTCCCACTCAGGCTCAAATGGTGTGACATTTACAATAATTCCGCAACGAGCATAAGTTGATTTTCCCAAACATATTGTTAAAACATCACTAGGAATTCTAAAATACTCAACACTTCTTGCTAATGCAAAAGAGTTTGGAGGAACAATACAAATGTCTCTTTTAACTTCTACAAAAGAATTTTCATCAAACTTTTTTGGATCAACAACAGAATTTAAAACATTGGTAAAAATTTTAAATTCATCTGAAACTCGCAAATCATAGCCATAACTAGAAAGACCATAACTTACAACTCTTCTTTTTCCATCATCAACATAACGAACCTGTTGCTCTTCAAATGGCTCAATCATATCATGATTTTTTGCCATAAAATTAATCCATTTATCTGGTTGAATACTCATAATTCTCCTTTAAAATTTTTACGAACCTTTAATACTACGATATACTTTCAAAAAGATTATTTTTCATAAAAGGATAAACAGGTGCAAAATTTTAATCAATTTTTAAAAAAAGAATTAAATCAACCACAACTTAAGGCAGTTACTCATAAACAAGGCCCCGTAATTGTTATTTCAGGAGCGGGTTCTGGAAAAACTCGAGTTATTACTGCCCGAATAGCAAATTTAATTTTAAACGAAAATGCTAATCCTAATTCAATTATTGCTTTAACATTTACAAATAAAGCAGCAGGCGAAATGAAACATCGCTTAATAAAGTTTTTGGGAACAAAACATAATCTTCCATTTGTAGGCACATTCCATTCATATTGTTTGTTATTATTAAGATCACACCCAACTCTTTTGCCTCATCCTGAATTTACAATTCTAGATGCTGATGACCAAAAATCTTTAATAAAAAAAATTATTAAAAAAAATGGACTCGAAAAACAACTTAGTGCGGCTGATGTTGGCTATCAAATTTCAAATTTAAAAAATAAACTACTCACACCTTTTGATTCTGAAGGTAGTTTTACACAACCAATTATCAAAGAAATTTATCTTGCTTATGAAACCGAAAAAAATGCCACTCATAACTTAGATTTTGATGATCTAATTTTGCAGTTCTTAAAAATTATAAAAGAAAAAAAAGATTTCAGACAAAAATTTCAAGCTAAAATAAAACATATTCTTGTTGATGAATATCAAGATACAAATATGGTTCAACATGAACTTTTAAGATGTATGTCTTTAGATACTGAACAAAAACTTGTATCAAAATCCATTTGTGCTGTTGGAGATGAAGACCAATCAATTTATTCATGGCGAGGAGCAATGGCAACAAATATGTTGCAATTTCAAAAAGATTTCGCTCCCGTTACAATAATAAAAATTGAACAAAACTATCGCTCCGTTCAACCTATTCTTGAAGCTGCAAATTATGTTATTACGCACAACAAAGTCAGGACACCTAAAGAACTTTGGTCACAAAAGAATGCAAAAAATCGAATCTTATCCATCAATTGCAGATCGGGGCAGCAAGAAGCTGATGCTATTGCAACATTTATTTCGAGTTACCCAAAAGATCAAAAATTAAGTAATGTTGCAATTCTTTATAGAACACATTTTCAATCTCGAAATATCGAAGAAGCCTTAATTCGTAATTCCATTCCCTATCAAATAGTAGGTGGCATTCGATTTTATGAAAGAAAAGAAATAAAAGATTTGTTAGCTTATTTGAGACTGATTGTAAATCCATTTGATTGGGTAAGTTTGTTTCGCGTGATAAACTGTCCACAACGTGGCTTAGGTACAAAATTTGAAGAACTTTTATACGAACAATGGAATAAAAATCCCCTGTTAAACTTTAAACAATTATTAGACTATATGCTTTTAAGTCCCAAAATAAAATTAACAGGAACAAAGGCTAAATCGGTCCAAGAATTTTTAGATATTTTTACAAACCTAGAAAAAGATCAAAATGCCAGTGAACTTATCAATCACATTCTTGAGCAAACTGCATACTTAAAATATTTACAAAAAGCATATGACCCCAAAGAAGCTGAAAGTAAAATTGAAAACGTAAAAGAATTAGAACAATCAATTTATAACTTCGAAAATAAAGTTTTTAACGAGAAAACCCCAGATACTAATGAATTAACTCTTGAAACATTCTTGCATGAAATCGCTTTAATGCAAGAAAAAATCAAAGACAATAAAAACAAAGAAAACGAAGTTCAATGTATGACTCTTCATGCTGCAAAAGGGCTAGAGTTTGATACAGTAATTATTACAGGCCTAGAAGAAGGCATGCTTCCAAGTAACAGATCTTTAAACACCTCTAAAGCATTAGAAGAAGAACGTAGACTTTTTTATGTTGGCATGACTCGAGCAAAAGAACGTTTAATTTTATTCAAAGCATATTACCGTAATAGTTTTGGACAAATTTTGGACCAGGTAACATCTAGGTTTTTAACAGAGATCCCTGAGAAGCTATTAAAAAGTTTAGATGTTTCAGAAATGTATAGCTCTCAAGTTGAAAGCTATTTTAATAAATGGCTGGGTAATAAAAGTTCTGTTTTAACATTTCAAGATTTTGCAAAAAACTTAAAACCTAAATTAAAAGCAAAAACAAACAAACCAACAACTAATTGGAAAAAAAACCAGCCAGTTATTCATAAAAAATTTGGAACCGGTATAATTAAAAAAATAGAAAAAAAGGATGAAGCTCAATTTTATATTACTGCCCTTTTTAAATGTGGGGAAAAAAAGATTCTTTCAAATTTTTTGCAAAGACTATAGGAAAGAAAATGAAAAAACTCGTATCGCTATTATTTTTATCACTATTAGCTTCACAAATATTAGCTGATGAATTCTCCATTCTAACTCTCCCATACACTCCCCCACAAATGTACATTAAACTTAAAGACAAAATACACTCCGAAAACTCTGCTTATCAAAAAATTGAAATTGTTGATACTTACATTCTTGGAAAAATGTTATTGCTTGATGGAGCAATTCAAACAACAGAAAAAGATGAATTTATCTATCACGACATGATTTGCCATACCCCAATGCTTTATCATCCTAATCCCAAAAAAATTCTTATTATAGGTGATGGCGATGGGGGTGCACTCAAAACAATAT
>CAZFDQ010000131.1:0-8177 GCA_964518205.1 uncultured Pseudomonadota bacterium
TAGAATTCTTAATTTCAAAGAAATTCTTTTTAGCAAAAAAACTTTTTTCATGTTTTTGTGATAACTCGTTCCATAAATCCAATCTACAATGCTCATCACAAAATCTATATGATTCTACAAAACCAAAGTTTATTTTTACAGTGCCTACAAGGTTTTCTTCATCAAGGCTTGCATCTTCCATAAATATTTCTAAACCATTTGCTCCATCAACAAGCATCTTTATATAATAATAATTTTCATCCTTAATTCCGGGAATTTTCCAATATATCCATTTTTCACTCATATTATTATTCCTATATTTATTCACCATTATATCGAATCTTAATCATTTTAACTTTTCCACTAGGAGTTCTTTCTTGTATTTCTAAAGTTGGTCTTTGATCTGTACTTGTATCACGACTCACAACAGTCCTCCCATCTGGCAATTTTCCAATAATTTTACCACCAGGCTTTTCTTTTAAATTCGAAGAATTTAAGCTTTCAAGATCCTTCTGCTTTTCAGCTATTCCTCCTGGTTTGCTAAACACTTTTGATTTACCATTGGTTGACTTCTCTTTTTTGGTTCCCTTCAAAAGCTGCTCTACAGTTACTATACCACTTCCTTCACCAGATTGCTCACCAGAAGAACCATCTTTAATCTCTGGTGTTTTTTCTTGTTTTTGAGGAAGAGGAGCATTTCTTGCAAAACAAACATCACCATGCTCATGCTCAAAAGAGATGAAATAAAAGCTCCAATAGAAGCCAATCCAAACAAGTTATGAACAACTATAGAATTACCGCCAGAATCACAAACAAAAAATAGGTGTGGCCTTTGAATTAAAAATAAAAAAAGTTCTATGGGTGCATCTAATTCTATGACTTCAACATCTCTTATAATCAACGGATTTAACTCTATATCTAAAAGAGCATCCCCTGGCATTAATTCTTCTGCAACAACACATTTGTTCTTATCGGGATTATAAAGCTTATCTTTGTTCCCTATATATAAAACTCCAAAATCAGTTTCGATTTTTGTAATCGATGTAACATAAATTGTTACAATTTCTTTAATCTTTCTTTTTGAAAACTCTTCATATCCATGATCAATTTTTATACCTAAAACCTCATCGCCAGGCCGCAAATCTTGCACCTTTTTGCAACTATTTAAACCTGTTTTTACAAGCGAGTCACGAATCAAACCAGAATGAAGAAAAGAAAAAAGAGAAAAAGAAAATAAAAGAACAGTAAACCGACTAAACATCTTGCTCATAAAAACTCCTTATGTGTAAAAAGTTAAAAATGTTTGCCGATGCAAATGTTAACATAACTAAAACTTATATAAAGACAATAGGGATAATTTTTTTATAAAAACAAAAAAAGGCGGCTCACTTTAAAAGCAAGCCGCCTTCAACTTCAATACTAAAATTTAACTTACATAAATTTTAATAAAAATAAAATCAAAAGAATACCATCAATATTACCAATACCTGCAGAAGATTTAAAAACACCAAGAATACGTTCCGACCATGTTGGAGTCTCATCTTCTAGAGAAAACAGAGAAGAAACAATGCCCCAAACTTTAGTAAACGGATACATAAAACCTTCAAGACTTAACCCTGTAAAAAAATACATATTCGCACAACCAGCAGCAGCAAGTAACAATGCTATTCGTCCTGTAGAGTTTGCAACTGAATGAATAACCCCATTATTAGTAACAATATTCCATAAAGAGCTAATTGGATTAACTATAAGTCTACGAAATAAATCAGACTTTTTTTCTTTTTCTCTTAATGTTTGATAAAGCTTAATAAGCTTAACAGCTTCTTGCCAATTTTTTTTGCTAATAACCAAAGCCTTTCCAGTCTCCTCATATTCTAAAGAAACCAACTTAAGCCTTATTTCACTAATCTTTTTAGCCAATTCATTTTCAAAAACAGTTGAACATGTAACACAAGCCCAAGCAGAAGACCAAAAAGACACCGTCTCTTCCAAGTCATCACAAATTTGTGTAATACTTTCAGCAATATCACTTAAAAAAATTGGATCTTCAACTTCATCGTTTTCTTGTATAGCACTAACCATATTTTTAATATTATCAACATTTGTATTGATAATATTTTGCACCATCTCTATTTCAGATTTTTCAGGAGTACATTCCAAACTGACACTTGAAAAGTTAGCAATGCCTAAAAAACACACAATTGTCAGAATTAACTTTTTCATATAACCTCCACTCAAAATTTTAACCATTTCCGTCTTCTCTGCGTTCTTTTCTAAGCTTGCGTGCTCTGTCTCTTGTGGCATTAGAACGATTAATAATAAGATCTTTAACTCGACTAAAAACAAAAAAGTCTAAAGCTGTCACAACAGCACCGGCCAAGCTTTTATTTATCAACAAATCATAAAGCCCAATGGCATAACCAGCATATTCAACTGTGACGGCTGTAGTAGTTGCAATAAAAGTTGTTGGTGCTTGTCTAAACCTGTAGTTTAAGCCTAACCACTCACCAAATTCTTCAAGCTTTTCAGTTATCCACCAATAATCATATGAAATAAAACATTCTAAATGTTCCAATACAACATCTAAACCAAGATTGTGAATACTAATTTCATCTGATACAAAAATCTCTTGGTTTAATTTTTCAACGCAAGCAAGAGCAATTCCATTAGCATGATGTAATCTTTGGCTTCTATTTTTTTCAGGAACGAGTTCCAGATATACTTCTGCTGTTATATAAAAAGCAAAAGTATTTCTTAAAATCGCTTCTATTTTGCCCTTATTTTCAAATATCATTAAAGGATGTCCCCTACTTGCTTTAATAACTTTGTATGCAGCTTCTGCAAACTTTGTTGCAACAGATTGGATAATTTTATTTTGTGCAGCATTTAAACTAACCCTATATAGTTGTTCATAGACTTCTTCAGATAAAAGATCTTCCCCTTCTACGTCTTCGGTATCCTTATCATCTTCTGAGGATAAAGAACTTTCAAGCTGACCATGCAAATTTCTTGCATCAACTAAACAAGCATTTAACGCATCAAAATCGTGTTCTTCATCGTTCTCACTTAAGCAATTTGTTAAATCTACTTTTAAGGCATTAATAGTTGCTGTTAATAAACCAAGAGTCTCTCCATCTAACTCTGCTTGATGTTGAAGCTGAAATTCTCTTAACGCAGCATAACTAGCAATAGCTGTCCTTAAAATTCCAGCTTGTTCACTGTCTCCACCCAACTTGCTTCTAACTAAATCTGAAAAAGCAAAATCAGTATCACTTGTTTTTTGTCGACTAGACCCTTGTTCTTCTGTTTCAAAATCTCTGTTGCTACGTTTTCTTGAAGGATTACTACTTTCCATTGCGCTCAAACCATTCAAGCCCAAAGAAAGTAATAAAAATAGTGTAATTTTTTTGATATCGATAACCATAATAATAACCTCTCATTCTACTTCCGGCTTCGCCCGTTGGGCTACGTCGGACAAGTCACTTGAACAAAAACCTCACATTCCCCCCTCCATATATGTATAATTAAACCAAATTTATGTATATTTGTAAAAAGGGCTAAATGGTAAAAAATATACCACTTAACCCTTTTCAATTCATATAGAAACAATATCTATAAATTAATAAAATATTGAGTACTATTGATAACTTTCTATTACTTCTTGAGGATCATTTGGATATCCCCAAATCCATTTATTAAACTTATTACAAAGACTATTAAACCAGGGACTAATACCTGATTCGTCTTTATTTTTTACAGACAACATTAAACATCGAACTTTTCTCATCACTTCTAATTCATCAAAACTAAATAAATGTGTCATACTTAAATGATGTTCTTGACTAGTTGAAACCTCATCTAATGGAGTATGCCCAAACTTATTTTCTGCCTCAACATTTGCTCCAGCAGTCAATAAAAATGCACATCCTAATATCGAGCTCTCATTTAATGCGCCAGTAAGCATATGTAGTGCAGAATTTCCATCTTTATTACCCAAATTCACATCTGCACCAGCAGCTACAAACAATGGAATCATTTTATAACGCTCAAAACGAACTGCTAACCACAATGCAGTACAACCATTCTTATCCTGCTTATCCACCTCAATATCATCACATTGCAAAAGATAAGTAACAACATCATAACAACCAAGATATGCCATCCAATGCAACAAAGACATTCCATTAACTCGATCAACTGTATTTATATCAAAGCCTTCTGCTAATATTTTTTTTATATCATCTAAAAAGTAAGTTCTGCGATAATCGGAATAAAAACATTTAAGAATCCAAAACTTTCTTGCTTTAATCGCCAACTGGCAAGCATTATAGCCATCGTTATCTTTAACTCTTATATCCTGTTTTCTTTTTGATTTATAAAATCTAGGCATTAAAAAAGCAACAGTATCCCGACGCCCATTCATTGTTGCGTGATGCAATGGAGTTCTTCCTCTTTCATCTCTAGTTGCAAGATCAAATTCGCCCACATCTAACAAAAATTCCAACTTTTTAACATTTCCACTTGCAGCAGCATCAAACAGATCGCTTTCATTAAAGGTAGCAGCTGATGCACTTTGAGCAAACAACAAACAAAACAAACCAACAATAATGTTTCTTTTTATCATAAGAAAACTCCCAAAGATATGTACTTTTTTTATCCCCAAAACAATACAAAAGATGCTAAAATCTATAATAAAAATCACATTATGTAAATAAAAAAAAGAGCGTATCAAAAATTAACGATACGCTCTTTTTAAACTTATTAAAAAAAATATATCTACAAAGCAAATCTTCTATTATGATGCCGTATTAAATATTTAACTTCATCATATATAACTCTAAATTCACCATATAAACCTCTAAATTCAACACATGGACGTTTTTTAAGCAATTCTTGCAATACAAACATAAGACTTATTAGGCTTAATGCAGTATCTAGAGAAAAATCATCACGTAACATTTGCATCAAATCTTTAATCTCTTGTGCATTTTGTTCTATTATCTCATAAGATGTAGTAGCCAAAGAGTACTCATGATCTCCAAAGGTTTCTGGAATATTTATAAATAATCTAGGGCAAACTTGATCATCTTCTCCTGTTACTAATGTTGCACCATCTTCTCTAACCTCATCAAAATTGATAAAATCAACATCACCAAAAATTTCTGCAATATTACAAGGCAAAGCATCATTATCTTGTGTTCTTGCAGTAGAAAACCCTTGACCACATTCTAAATAAAAGGGATTAATTAAAAAAAATATAAAAAGAACAAGAAATAAACGTTTCATATAAAACTCCTTTTACAAAAATCAAAATTTATTTTATAAAAAACTATTACCTGTATTTAAAATAACGTTTTTTATAATTACATTGCAATAACCGATAAAAAACATGATACACCTTGATAGGTATTACAAGAAACAATAGAATACAAAAAATAAATTTAAATTCAAAAATTTTTTTAAAAAAAAAGCGATAGGAGAAACGTTATGAAATTATCTAATTTAAATCTAAAAGAAAAAAGAATCTTTCTTCGCGCCGACCTTAACATACCACTAGAAAATGGCAAAATTACTCAAGATTTCAAACTTCATTCAATAATACCCACAATTAAATATATTCAAAAAAATGGCGGTAAAGTAATTTTGGCCACGCATATTGGCAGACCTGATGCGCAAAGCGAAACTAACTATTTTGATAAAAAACTATCCACCGATATATTATTACCTTGGTTTGAAGAGCAGGGATTTAAGATACGACTTGAGCGCGATTTAATGAAATCAATTACATCAAGTTCAAAAGATTTTGATGAAATTTTATTGCTAGAAAACTTACGATTTTTTAATGGAGAAAAAAGTGAGCAGATGCAAGAACAAGATAAACTCGCAAAACTATTAAAAGCGACAGCCGACATATACATAAACGACGCCTTTGCACTTCTACACCGTAATGATACTTCTGTGACACGTTTGCCTCAATTATTTGAACCAGAAAACCGTGCCTTTGGCCTATTGGTTGAAAAAGAAATAAAAGAGTTAAATAAATTAAAAAATGAGCCAGAGCAACCTTTTGTTTTAGTATTAGGTGGAAGCAAAATAAAAACCAAAATACCTCTTCTTGAAAGCTTTTTACATAAAGATCCAAAAAACCGCCCTACTTCAATTTTAATTGGCGGCGCGCTTTCGTATACCTTTTTGCAAGCTCAAGGTCTTGAAGTTGGCAAATCTTTAGTAGAAGAAGATTACTTAGAATTTGCAGAAAACTTTTTAAAAAAAGCCAAAGAAAAAAATATTAATATTGTTCTTCCTGCCGATCATCTTACTCTTGAAGATATTGACATAAAAGAATTATTATCGGAACCAAATCAAGAATTTAAAACAAATGTTTATAGAAATGATAACATCCCAAAAACCGGAACCTGCATCGACATTGGTCCAGAAACTATAAAACTTTTTAGTACGCAAATAGAAAAAGCAAAAACAATTTTTACCAACGGTACTATGGGAATTTATACAATCCCAGAATTTGCAAAAGGCAGCCAAGAAATTTTGACTGCCATTACAAATTCAAACGTTTATTCTGTTGCTGGAGGAGGTGATGCCGTTGCCGCCATTCATAAATTTAATTTGCAAGATAGATTTAGTTTTCTTTCAACTGGCGGTGGAGCAACTCTTGCATTTTTGGGTACAGAAAAGCCTGCAGAGTTATTCAATACTCTTAATTGTTTATGTTAAAAAAAATCTCCCACTACTTAAAAAGATCTTACCAGTTAGGCTTTACAGGAATCATAAAACGTGGGAGCTTTAGGATGCAAAAAAAAATTTATAAGCTCTACTGGAAAAACAAGGCGTTAAAACATCAAGCAAATCACTTTTGGGAGTATATAAGTAAAAAGCATGGGTTAGATAAAAAATTTGAAGTTTTTTGGGAGGGATTAAGGAATCGTTCAATAAAACCCTTCGATACAATTTTGCTACGCAAAATCACTCAGCGCGAACGACTAAGTTTAAATAATACACCTTCAAACAATAAAAAACTGATTATTCCCAAGTTACACAAAATTACTGCCAGTCGTCATCCTGAACTTGTTTCAGGATCCACTCTTGTTTCTATGAATAACAACAGAAAATGGATCCTGAAACAAGTTCAGGATGACGACTCTGTTTTCATAGCCAACAACACTATTAAAACAACACCCTCTCAAGATGACAACTTGCGTTCTCGTACCTACCCAACTTCAACTAATAATTACTTCCAACTCCTTGGTTCCGAAAAAAAATGTTTCACGCAAATTCTATGGCACCAAGATTTTAAGTGCAAACAAATAAAAAAAGATTGGCAACATAGCTTTTATCAAGACATCGTCCCTTCGATATCCGTCTTCGCCAAGGCTTCGACGGACAAGCATCCGTCTTTGCCAAAAGCTTACGCCGTCGCTAAAGCTATGGCGCATAGGTCGCCAGGCACTCAGGGAGAACGGGACAAAAAAAACATAACTTTTAAAACATATTTACCCGACATAAAAGTTCCGTGGGAGCTTTCTAGATTTCAACATATTTTAAATCTAGATGCTCAAACATTTTACTCCCAAGTAAATGATTGGATAGATAAAAATCCATATCTAATCGGCGTTAACTGGGTTTGCCCAATGGACGTTAGCATTCGTGCGATAAATTTTATTTATGGTTTTGATAAATTTAAAAACTCAGATTTACCTGTTGATTTCTGGAAAAAGTTTGTTTGCTCACTTTATGATCATGCAAAGTATCTTGAAAACAATTGGGAAATTTGGCAACATACCAATAATCATTATTTATCGGATTTAATTGGATATTTTTATCTTTGTTTTTTCTTTGAAGATCTTACATATTTTAAAAAAGCTAAACATAAAACTTATAAAAAAATTTTACACGAATTCGAAAAACAGATTCAACCCGATGGAACTAGTTATGAAGGTAGTACTAGTTATCACGGGTTGGTTACTGAAATCTTTTATCACTTTTATTTACTGTGCACGAATAACAATATTTCGCTCCCAAAATCTTTTAAAGAAAAACTGAACAAGATGTTTTTATTTTTAGATGATTGCTTTGATGGAAATAGCTTAGTGCAAATTGGGGATAATGATTCGGGGCGTGTTGTGGAGGGGTTGAGCCGTTCGTATGGTTCGATACGTCCGACATTTTTTAAAAAAATGTCG
>CAZFDQ010000132.1:0-1536 GCA_964518205.1 uncultured Pseudomonadota bacterium
CTCTTTAGACGAACAAAAGAAAATGTTTGTTGCAATGCTTGATAATAATCAAATGTATGTAAACAAAACAGAAATGGCAGATAAAAAGTTTGGCATTGATAAAGAAGATCAGAACTTAACTTCTGAATTTTATAATAGCGAGAAATAATTATGGAAAAACAAATTATACACAAAGATGGTGTAGTGTCGACCTCTGTGTCTCCATTAAAAAGAGATGAAGATGGAACAATCAAAGAAAACTTAATAATAAAAGGAAATAACTTATTAGCTTTGCATAGTCTCAAAAAGCAATTTGCAGGGAAAGTAAAACTGATTTATATTGATCCACCGTATAATACTGGAGGAGACGCAAATATATTTACATATAACAATACTTTCAATCATTCCACTTGGTTAACTTTCATGAGGAATAGACTGGAAGCTGGAAAACAATTACTAAGAGATGATGGTTTTATTGCCATTGCTATTGATCACTTTGAAATTGGCTATTTGTTAGTCTTATCAGATGAGATTTTTGGAGAAGAAAACAGATTAGGGATTGTTTCAATACTTCATAATCCAGAAGGAAGACAAAATGCGAAATATTTTACAGCAACAAATGAGTTTTTATTAGTTTATAGAAAAACAAATAACTCAAAATTTAATCCAGTATATTTACAGGAAAATTTTAAAGATAGTAAAAAAATTGAAGATGTTTATGACAAAAAAGATAATAAAGGTTTATACAAAGAAGAGCAATTTATTAGATTAGGTGGAGGAAATGCTTGTTTAAGAAAAAATAAGCCAAATGGCTGGTATCCTTTATATGTAAGTGAAAATTTAAAAGATATATCTCTCGTAAAAAAAGAAGATTATTCTGAAATATTACCTATAACTGATTCAGGACAAGAAAGGACATGGAAAATTATTGCAAAAAGTTTTGAAGAAAAATTTAAAATAGGAGATATTTTTGCAAAAAAAGAAAATAATAAAATTAAGATTTATGAGAAATATAGAATAGATAAAGGTAGTCCCATTACAACTTGTTGGATAAATAAAAAATATAATGCAAAAAAAAGTGGTACGAATTTATTAGAAGAATTGTTTGGTAGCAAACTTTTTTCATATCCAAAATCTCTTTATGCAGTTTTAGACACTCTAAAGATAATGACTTCAGATAATGATATTATTCTTGATTTTCATGCAGGAAGTGGAACAACAGGACATGCAACACTTGCACTAAACAAAGAAGATGGTGGAAATAGGAAGTTTATTTTGGTTGAACAATTAGATGAACACATTGAAATTTGCAATGAAAGAAATCAAAAAGTTTTAGCACAAGAGAATATTGATAGCTCTTTCATCTACTTTGAACTTGCCAAATGGAACGAAACCGCAAAAGAAAAAATTAAAAGAAATGAAATAATCGCAGAAAAAAATAATCAAAATGAAATTAAGATTTTCTATAAAGTTAGAGAAACAGAAGTCTTTGTAACTCACTGGATTGATAAAAAATATAATGCTATTGCTTATGGGACAAAATTATTGGAGAAAGTT
>CAZFDQ010000133.1:0-15787 GCA_964518205.1 uncultured Pseudomonadota bacterium
ATTATTCCTGTTCCATATAATAAAAATGATGTAATAATTAAAGGATTATAATGAATCTTAATGCCCTTACCGTAATGTTTTCCCATAAATTCCTTCCAATGCTGTATGCAATTATTGGTTTTGGACTGTTAATAACAATACACGAATTCGGCCACTTTATATTTTGTAAAATATTTAAAATCCATACTCCAACATTTTCAATTGGAATGGGACCAAAAGTTGTTGAACGAAAAATAGGAAATACTAATTTCCGCTTATCAGCCATACCATTAGGAGGTTACGTAGAAATTGCAGGCCTTGCTGAAATTGGACAAGGGGAACAAGAACATTCAAAAATAGAAGGGAACACTTCTTTTGCTTCAAAACCTTATTGGCAAAAGCTATTTGTGCTATTAGGTGGTGTTTTATTCAATCTTCTTTTTGCATATATAGTATTTTCTACACTCTTTTTTATAGGCATTCAAAAACAAACTGCTGAAGTGCTAATTTCTTCACAGGTAAAAGCTACAGTTGTTGAAAAGTTCGGTCTCCAGGCTGGAGACAAAATAATTACAATTAACGATGAAACATTAAGTAGCAATCCTAAAGAATTAATCCCACAAATACATGAAAAAATCATAACCCCTTTAATAGAGGATAAAGACACTCAATTAAAGCTACAAATATTAAGAAACAATAAAAAAATATCTGTAAATATTAAGCCTGAAACAAAAAAAATAGCCGAAAAATTTATATATTCACTTGAACCAAAAACAACTCCTATTAAAGGCGAATATGAAAAATTACCATTAATTGGAGCCATTGTTCAAGGAATAAAAACAACCAATCAATGGATTACACAAATTTTATATGGAATTAAATATCTTATTACTCAACGCACACTAAAAGGCGCTGGTGGTCCAATAATGATCATATCTAAAACTTTTGAAACCGCACAACGAGGAATAATTCCTCTATTAATTTTCCTTGCTATTATCAGCATAAATTTGGCCATCATTAACATTTTACCTATAGGAGCATTAGATGGCGGCCAAGTTCTTTTTGCAACAATTGAAACTATTATACGAAGAGAAATTCCTGAAATTATAAAGCTCGTTATAAATATTTCTTCTTGGATATTGTTGTTAGGTTTGATTCTCTATTTATCTTACCAAGATTTATTAGCATTGATTACAGGAAATAGGTAACAAAAATTGGATTTTTTGCAGACATTTCTACCCTCCTAAGTCCAAGTTAAAATTTATTTATCATATTGATTTATTGATTTGAAACAATAACTCTATAGTTGTCATCCTGAACTTATTTCAGGATCTATAAATAATAAATAATCAATTTTAAATCTATCAACCAATGTTACATAAACTTCAAACCTTAACTTCTATTACATTGTTACAGTGGATCCTAAAATAAATTCAGAATGACGACACTGAAATCAAATTACACTCACAAAAAATTCTCCCTTTAAGGATAAACAACTTTATCTTATACCAACATCCACTTATCTGGATTTTTTATATAATGCTCTATAACAAGCCTATTAAAACTATGCCCTGTTTTTTTAGCATTAACCGTTCCTACTAAATTTTTACCTAAAAGAGCAAGGTCACCAATCAAATCTAAAAATTTGTGCCTTACAAATTCATCATCAAAACGAGTGTCATTTAAAAATTCTTCTTCTCCAATCACCACTGTATTTCCAAGAGTTGTTCCTTTTGCAAGCCCATGACGTCTTAAAAATGGCAATTGTTCTAAAAAACCAAAAGTTCTTGCTGGAGCTATTTCTGAAATAAAAAAATCCGAAGACATCATTCCGGTTAAACAACTTTGTCGTACCAGAGGATGTGCAAAGTCAGCAACATAATCAAAATATAATCTTGTATCATAACCCCCAGACTTTTGATCTTGTTTTGCTGGAATAATTTCAAGCAATCTCCCATCTTTATCTTCAAAATTAAGTGTTTGCCGTGGCGTTAAAAAAGTCTTTTTGCAATCTTGCTCACACAATCCCACTTGTTCAATTTCGTGAATAAAAGAAATAGCACTACCATCTAAAATAGGTATCTCTGGACTATATACTTCGATCATTAAATTATCAATACCTAAAGCACTAATCGCAGCCATTAAATGTTCAACCGTACTTATCATCCATTTTGAATTTTTAACAACAGAAGCATGCATTGCAACTTCAGGAACAACTCGACCAATAACAATAAGATCTTTAGGATATTTTGGATTTATAAAAATAATCCCAGAATTTGGCTTTGCAGGCTTTAAAACAACACGTGCTTGCAAACCTAAATGAACGCCTACACCATCAAAACAGATTTCTGTATTTATTGTTTTTTGCATCATAACAAATCACCAAAAATAAAAAAGGCAGAACCCTATTCAGATTCTGCCTACAACTCTAATCATTGTTTAAAACTTAAGAATTTTCTTTTGGTCGAAAACCAATTAATTGTGCTTCATGAGGATTTGCATCCCCTGAATAAACTCTTAATTTTTTGAAAACTTGTCGTCCTAACTTGGTTTTAGGAAGCATTCTTCTAACAGCATGCTTAAAAATCAAAGTTGAATCCTTTTCAGCAACTTCTCTTGCACTACGCTCTTTCTTACCGCTCATCCAGCCAGAGTAAGAAATATAAGTTTTGCCTTCCCATTTATTACCAGTCAAAACAATTTGGTCACAATTTGTAATGACAACATAATCACCGGAATCAGTATGTGGAGTATATTCTGCTTTATCTTTTCCTCGCAACATATCAGCAACTTGAGTTGCTAAACGCCCAAGAACCTTGCCAGAGGCATCAATCTTATGCCAACGAGGAGCGCGTTCTTCTTTTTTCAGAAAAAAACATCTATTCATGTCCATGATTTTTAAGCCTTATTTTTAGTATAAAAGTTCAATTTTTTTATAGAAATTGCAGCAAATTACTTAATAGTCCTAATTTTAAAGCAAAAAATAAATATGGTCAAACCCAAATTAGTAATTATTAAATCATCTACGAACAATAGCCTTTACAAAAGCTTTAAATAAAGGATGTGGATTTAAAGGAGTTGATAAAAATTCAGGATGAAATTGACACCCAACCATAAATGGATGTTCTTCCAATTCTGCGATTTCAACCAAATCCTCTTTTTTATAAATTCCAGAAAAAACCATTCCTTTTTTTTCAAATCTTTTTTTGTAGGTATTGTTAAATTCATAACGATGCCTATGTCTTTCTTTAATAGTTCTTTTTTTATAAGCTCGACTAGCTATTGATTTTGGTTCAATGGAGCATTCATATGCTCCTAGCCTCATTGTTCCACCTTTTTTTTCAACCTTTCGTTGTTCTTCTAAAAGTGAGATTATTGGGAATTTTGTATTTGGTGTAAATTCAGTACTAGACGCTCTACGCAATTTCAAAACAGAACGTGCAAACTCAATAAGCATTACCTGCATTCCCAAACAAAGCCCTAAATATGGTACACTGTTCTCTCTTGCCCAACGTGCAGCTAAAATTTTCCCTTCAGCTCCTCTAATATCAAAACCACCAGGAACAATTATCCCATCTACATCTTTTAACATTTTCCAACATTTATCATTGGAACCATATCGTTCTTTTTCTAATTTTTCAGCTTCAATTATAACTATGCTTACACCACATTTATAAGTATATCCAGCAGCTTCTAAAGCTTTGATAACGCTTAAATATAGGTCCCCCCCTCCAACATATTTTGCAACCAAACCAATACTTATGTCTCTTTTTTTGTTGTCAATTGATTGAATTAATTTTTCCCACTTATGTAAGTCTGCTGTTTTTGTTTTTGTTATTCCAAACCATTCTTGAATTCGCTCATTCACACCTTGTTTTCGCAAATCAATAAAAAGCTTATATAATGGATCAAATGTTAAAGATTCAAAAATTAATTTTTCATCCACACCACACATTGTTGATAATTTTTTAACAGCACCCACTTCAACTCTTATATCTGTTCTTAAAAAAACGCTATCTGGTGCCAAGCCTGCTTTGTTTAAAGTTATTACACTGTGTTGCGTAGGCTTTGTTTTAATTTCATTTGCCCAATTTAAAAAAGGAACAAGACTAAGATGACAAAGCATCATCTGTCTATTTGTAAGTTCTTTTCTCAGTTGGCGAATGGCTTCTAAAAAAACAATTCCTTCCATGTCACCAACAGTCCCCCCAATTTCGATTAAAACAAAATCTAAATTCCGTTCTAATGCAAAATTTAATAAACGTTGTTTAATTGCACCAACAACATGAGGAACAAGTTGAATATTTTTCCCTAAAAACTTTCCTTCACGTTCTCCATCCAAAATCTCTTTATAAATTTGGCCGGATGTAACAGAAGACTCTCTGTCTAGTTCAATATCCAAAAGTCTTTCATAATGACCCAAATCTAAATCGGTTTCTGCACCATCATTTGTTACAAACACTTCACCATGAACTAATGGAGACATTGTTCCAGGATCAACATTCAAATAAGGATCCCATTTTATTACAGAAAGCGAATATCCTGAATTTTTTAATAAAACACCTACAGAAGATATTAATACTCCCTTTCCAAGAGAAGAGCAAACACCTCCAGTTACAACAATAAATCTTGTCTTTCCCTTTCTCACCTTTTCAATTAAATTACTTATCTTCATTAAAGCAAAAACCCTTCATCTTGCATCATCTTTTCTATTTCTTCAGCTTTTCTAGGCAGTTGATAACTTAAACACACAACACCCTCATCTGTCATTAAATAATTATCTTCTATTCTTATTCCTAATTTTTCATCATGAATATAAATACCAGGTTCGATTGTAAATACATCGCCGGCAGACAATGGATAAACATGATCATTTACATCATGAACATCTAAACCCAAAAAATGCCCTATTCCATGCGCCATATATTTTCCCAAACCTTTTTTCTCTAAAAATTTAATAGCCAAATGATTTAACGAATTTTCCGGTTGTTCGATATTATTTAAAAACATTCCTGGTTTTGCTACAGATTCTATATAAGTCTGAGTTTCAAGAACAGTGTCATAAATTTCACGTTGGCGTTTAGAAAATTTTCCATTCACCGGATAAGTTCTTGTTAAATCAGCAGCATAATATCCATACTCTGCACCAATATCAATAACAACTAACTCCCCATCTTGTAATTCATGATTCCTATCGGCATAATGCAGCACGGTTGTATTTTTGCCTGTAGCAACTATACTTGGAAACGCCGGCCTACTAGCTCCTGCTTGTGTAAAAATAGATTCAATTATCGCTTGAATTTCATGTTCAATTCTTCCTGGAGCAATAATTTGCGCTGCAGACTCATGAGCCATAGATGTTATTTGAATTGCTTTATAAATCAAATCAATTTCATATTCACTTTTAAATCTTCTTAAATAATGAACCAACGGAGCCAAATCTCTTGTCATCGAATTAATAACCGGAAAAATTTCAAGTAACATTTTATATAGTTGAATCTGGACAAAATAACGGGGCCCAAAATTTTCTAACAAAGTAAAAACTTCTACTTTTTCTTTTTTTGCCATAGCAGATTGCAAAAAATTATCAATATCTATTAAAAAATTTTCATATGCATTTTTTGTAAAAACAGGATGAAAAGTAAAACTTCCACATGGTTGACCCAGATATTGAATCTTATCAACACCAATTTTTTTTACTTGCTCCGGATCATGATTAGCTCCAGTCAAAGTCACCTTTGTCCACCGTTCTCGTACTCCACCATAGTTTGGAAGATATAAAATTTGTTTTCCATCCAAATATAAACATAAAACAGCACCCGGTTCAGTAATTCCGGTTAAATAATAAAAAGAACTTTCTTGCCTGAAAACCGATCTCTCATTTTCAAAATCGGCAAAAAGAATAACCACACCCTTTTTTAGTTCTGGATTTTCTTGACGTATAAAATTCATAACCTCCTCTCTACGTCTTTTAAATAACGAATAATCCAAAGTTGGGATAAAAGCCATACCTTCTCCTTTTTTTACTTATAAGCTACCGGTCTTTTAAACTTTCTTGCAAAAGAACCTAAAGATTCCAACTTAACAAATAACGTAAACGCATTTTCGCTCTTCCAATTACCATACTCCCTATATCTTTTTTCTTCAAACCCCAAAGATATCCCCCAACAATGGCCAACCCATTCCAAATTAACAGAATGAACCAATGGACGAAGACCTTCAAATGGAAAAAGTTTTGAATCTTTTTCTGAATAAAACTGACCATCATAATAAAGAGTAACATTTTTAAAAATTGGAAAAGACATTGACAATAAAAGGAAATGTGGAATATCAGAAAACAATTTACGCTGCTCTTGCAACTTTGCATGCTGATATAAATTTCCAAGCGAAAGATTAAATCTATTTAACGAAAAATTAAAAATAATCTCAGACTGCAACAACTGAAATGTTTTCCACCCATATTCCTGATTAATCTGCATGTTTAAAACATCACAATCCAAACTAAACCCCAACTGTAAAGGTAAAAGATATTTTTGCCCCGGACTTTGGCGCAACACAAAAAGATCTTGCTTGTTATAAAAATCGCAAGCTTGAGAAATATTAAAATCAACCAGCACATTATCAAAATACCAATTATTTCTAAAAGCCAGTTCTAATTGATTTTTGGGATGTGCACGATCCCATTTATCGGAATAATACCAATGTTCCTGTTTTATTTTTGGCAAAAAGCCCCACCCAACAGTTGACTGGAAATAATATTGGTAATTATTTTGTTCATCCTCAAAAAACACCTCTGGCAAAGCCCATTCAACACCCCCCTCTAAAAAAGCTCTATAAGCCCCATGCGTAAACATTCGACCTTCTAAAGCATTCTGTTTAGCTCTTGTGCTAGATTTTTTTAAATTACTTCTAACCTGAAAATTTGGATTTAAATAAAAACTCAATATTTGATCTTTAAACTTCAAGCTGGTTTGCAAATCTCCTTTATAAAAAAAACGAAAACTATCAGCTTTAATTAAAGGATTTAAATCCTGCTCTTTTACTAACCGTGATTCAACATAAAACTTTTCAGCCATTCGTTCTCTTGAAAAAACTCTATCTACAAAAGCATCTTGGCTATAAAAAAACATATTATAAATATCTCTATATCCACTATTTAATTCAAGATGAGGCAAACGACAAACAACAACCGAATCTTCTTCTTCTCTTTTTTTCGAAAAAATGTTGCCTTGTCCAGTTGTTTCTTGTGGCAAAATCTTTAAAATCTCTTTCACTTGAGAATTAGAAAGATCTGAAAATTGTTTTCTTGATGTTTTAGAACCATCAAGCATCATACTGATTAAATCTTTATTTCTATCTGCTCTTAAAATCAAAGAATTATAAAAAGTATCATCTACATTATTTGTATTATCAAAAAATTGATATCCTATTTTTTTATCAGTTCCAAAATCAATACGAATCAAACTATTTAATTTTCCACCAAACGCAGTCCCATCAAAAGACTGGTAATCTTGAGCAGAAAGCCAATAACGCTGATCGGTTCCTTTTGTAATCGTATCCCCCTTTTTAATAAAAGCATCTTTTTCTAAAGCAAACTGACTATTTAAAAAAGTCAATTCTTCTATAAATCTCACCCAACGAAATTCATTAGAAAAAGCAACACCTTTTTTATCTTTCCAATCCATACCAAGAGTACTATCACAACGAGGCGCAATATACCAATAAAAATCTTCTCTGATTCCAAACCCCAGTTCATCATCAAAAGAAAATTTTGGAAGTAAAAAACCCGATTTAGACCTATTTTGAATAGGAAGCACCATGTGAGGAACTGCAAAAACAGGAACTCTACCAATTTTAAATAAAACACCAGCAACACGCACAACATAGTTACTATAAAGCTTTGCATGCCGAGCTGTAATTGACCAATGCGGAGTTGGGGCATCGCAAGGAGTAAAAAGCATGTCTTGCATATTCCAACTTCCATCTTTTAACTTTTCAGCCTTACCAGATTTTATATAACCTTCAGATACATGAATTCTAATGTTATCGGCATAACCAGTTTTTTTATCTAAATCTAAGAAAAATTTATCTGCCAAAATTAAAAAATCACTATTCTCTATAACAACACTTCCTCTATCTTTTTTTTCTGCAATCAAATACTGCTTCTCTTTATCTATTTCTACTCTATCCGCCCAAATATGAACTTTTTGATCAACTAAAACCTCCACTTCTCCTTGCAGAATTACAGTATTTAAGTTCACAACTTTTTGTTTTATACTGTTCACTCGAATAACTTTGACAGATTCAACGATATCTCTGACAACAGAAAAAATATTAGAAAAAATAAATAAGAAAAATAAAAGTATGCGAAAAAATTTTGTCATGAATATTTAAAATGGTCTTCTGCCCGATAATGCCTTATGAATTGTAACACGATCCATATATTCTAAACTAGATCCAATAGGAACACCACTTGCTAATTTTGAAACCGAAACATTATAACCACAATCCTCCAATTTTGAACAAATAAAACTTGCTGTAGCTTCTCCCTGTGGAGTTGGATTTGTTGCAAATATAACCTCCTTAACAGATTTATCAACTCTTTTTAGCAACGTATTAATATTTAAATCTTCTGGCCCAATACCTTCAAGAGGACACAATGAACCACCAAGTACATGATATATCCCATCATATCCACCTGCTTTTTCTATAGCAAAAAGATCATGCCACGTTTCTACAACACAAATTACTGATTTATCCCTTTTTTGATTTGTACAAATTGGACAAAGCTCTCCGGACTCAGTCCAATTAAAACATTGCGAACAAGTTTTAATACTTTTTTTAGCTTCCAAAATAGCTGTACACAATTGCTTAACTTCTTGCTCTGATCCTGTTAAAAAATACATAGCCACACGATAAATATTTTTAGAAGCCAAATATGGCACTTTTTGTAACTGACGAATTAATTTTTGTAAAGTCGGCAAATCTTTAAACATGATTTTTTATGCCCAAAGCTTGATGCCCTACCGGGCTATCTACGCATTGGATTACCTCAATAAAGCATTGCTTACGCAACGCAAATTATAAATTTTATATTCTCAAGTAAATCTATCTGTATTTGACATCCTCCCCTACCTAAAGAAAGAAGCCTTATGGCGCACTTAATAAAAAGCAACATTTATATACAACTAAGCATGGTACTAACCATGCATCTTTGCGGTAGCCCAATGCGCAGGTAACCCAATAGGGTACCAAGCTTTGGCCTACTTAAAAACAACTTTTCTTAAATAATCTTCACCCAACATCAATACATTATTAGTCAACCAATAAAGAACTAATCCTGCTGGAAAATTTATAAATATCGCTGTAAAAATTAATGGCATAAAAAATTGCATCACCTTTTGTTTGCTATCCATAACAGGAGTCATTGACTGTTGCAGCAACATAGAAGCACCCATCAAAATTGGTAACACATAATAAGGATCTTTAGATGATAAATCTATAATCCAACCAAAAAATGGTGCTTGATAAAGATCAAGATATCCATTCAAAACTCTATAAAGAGCAAAAAGTATTGGCATCTGAATAAGCATAGGAAAACATCCCTGCAACATTGCAGTTGGAGAAATATTATGATCCTTGTGATATCTTGCCATTTCTTCTTGTTGACGCTTAATATCATGCTTATATTTCATACGAATTCGATTTAAACTTGGCTGATGCTTTTGATATTCTTCCATTTTTCTACGCCCTGTAATTGTTAAAGGCAAAAAGGGAAGTTTAAGCAAAATTGTAAGAACAATAATTGCCACCCCAAAATTTTTAAAGAAAGAAAACAACCAATCAAGCAATTTTAAAAGTAACTTACACAACCATGAAAGCCAACCAAAAGATAAAACCCCTTCTAATCTTTCATCAACCTGAACCATGTCGTCAAGCAACTTTGGCCCAACATAAAAAGAAAACTTCCAACTACTACTTTCTTTAATTTCTGGCCCCTCTAAAATAGAAAACAAATTGTTTGCTTCTTTTTTAAAGAAACTTCTTTGAACAAAATTTTCAGAATCAGCAACAAGCGCGTGAGCAAAATATTTATCTTCTGCTCCAAAAAGAGATGGCATAACCCAAGCTTGATTTAATTCATTCTCACTTATTTTATTAATAGACTTTCCATCTAGCCCAACAGAAAAACCATTTATTGCCTCATCTTGAACCTCTCCTACAAAAGGAGCCGCAAAAAATAATCTAGGACTTACAGCTTTTGTTTCTTTGGATTTCTGTTCAAAATTTAAAGAAAGATCAATTTTATAAGAATCTTTATAAAGAGTATAGCTTTTTTTAATCAGCCAACCATCAACTTGAGTTTGATATACAATAGTTTTCTGGTCTTCTCCATTTTTATAATCTACTAAATTATAAAAATATGGAGTCTTTTCGTCCAAAGCCAATAAAAAAGAACCCTGCTCTCTTTCATAAAAGCTTTTTCTGTGAATTGTTCTTAACGGAGTTCCATTTTTACCAAGATGCTTTTTAAAATCCACACTTGAAACAATTCCACCATGATTAGAAAAAGAAACTGTGCACAAATCAGTCTCTATATCCTTTATTTCTTCTTTTTGTGTAACTTTTTTATCTACAAAATCTATCTCTGTGAAAATTGGCTTAGCAAGATCTTGCGATGTTGGAACACGATAAGAAACCCCAGGTCTTACATCTGCAGGAACAGCTCCTGACTGTTGCGCCGTCTGATCACCCCTATAGTAGTGAAAAATCCAAAGAGTAGCAATTGAAGCAACAACAGCAAATAATAATTTTCTATCCATAAAATATTATCCTTTTATACATTAAAATTGAATTTAACAGTGATAAAATAAAAGTTTACCAGAGAAACAACTATCACGCTAGTGTAGCGCACAACAGCTTAAAGTATCTTCTAGAAATATTTTTAACACAAAATCTTTAACATCCCCCCCAAAAAATTAAAACCTTGCTTTTACAAAATCTCTTAAAATAAAATGCTACTGATTCTTATTTAACTTTTATTTTTAATTTAAATAAAAAGGGAGAAAAATGTCTCAATATCGAAATACAAAAATCTTTGTATTTTAAATTTTAATCTCACTTGTTCAATATAAAAATATTCATTCCAAAGATTACGGAGCAAATAATGCAATATCAATAATTCAATCACCTTCAATATCTGGCGAAACCAATACAATAAAAGCTTTTGGTTGGGCAAAACATGGATTATTTTTTGAAGATGACGCTACAGCCTGCAATTTTCAGTCTGTTTTTCCTGTTGGAGGTCCAGTTGATTTAAATGGTGGAACATTATCTTTAGATACAGATTTAATTCTAAGTAACACCGCAAGTTTTGCCTCTCTTGGTACAATTGACGCTCAATCACACGTTGTAGACCTTTCGGAAAGTACCACAACCCTTGGATATTTAACAAGAACCGGAGGAGGCAACGTCTTAAATCTTGCTGCAAGACTTACAGAAGTTAGAGATGTAAATTCTGTAGACTGGTTTAAAAGAGGAACTGATGATTATCTTATAGCAGCCGTAATTGATAACGGACCAGGAAATGAACTCTTTGTATATACCTTTGATGGAACAACTTTGACTAAAATAGCAACAGAAAACTTAAATAGTACAGGCTATTCTGTACGCTGGCATCCAACAGAAATGTCACCTTATTATCTCGCTGTTGCAACAGATCATCCAAGTTCAGAAATCGATATATATTCATTTGATGGAATCAATACTATTACACCTACTGATGTTATAAATCTTTCAGCCAATGCTAATACAGTTGCATGGAATCCAAAAGGAAATTATTTAGCAGTAGGAACATCCGATGATAATCGAGAAATTATTGTCTATGATTTTACTAGTGGAACCATAACACAAACAGCAGAAAGAAATCTTTCGCCCAATCAAAATATTTCTTCAATAGCATGGGCTCCAGAAGGAAATGGTAATTATCTTATTATTGGAGCAAACAGTGATGCAACTGAATCAGAATTATTGATGTATTTATTCGAAAGAGGAACATCTCCATCATTAACCCTCACTGCCCATGCAAATATAAATAATACAGTAGAAAGTGTTGATTGGTCTCCAACTGGCACATACATTTCTGTTGGAATTTCTGGAGGTTCAACAAATTTAAGAATTTATAAGCACTCAGTACAACAAGGAGCCGCAAGCAGTTACAGCAAATTAACAGAGGCGACAAGATTAGATGAATCTGGCGATGTATATTCAACACACTTTAAAACAGATGGTACAAAATTAGCAATAGGTCTTGCTAACAACCCTGGAACAGAATTTAGAACTTATACATTTGATTATTCTTCAACACCAACAATAACGCTTAATGTTGGAATTGAAGCTTCTAATAATATAAATTCTGTAAGATATTCTTCTGATGGAATATATATTGCCCGCGGTGATGATTCAAATTACGTTTCTGTCTATAAACCAGTAGAAACATCATTCACATTCGAAGACGTAAGATTATTTTTAAATACAAACGTTACATTGCATACTCCAATTACATTTAAAGGAAATTGTTTAATAAATGGGAAGGGAAATAAATTTATATTTGATGACGATGGAAGTATAAATATCCCATCCGGAGGAACAGCTGAATTTAAAAATACAACCTTAAACTTTGACAAGCCTGATGTTTTTGCATTGGAAAGCAGAACATCAAAATTAAAATTTGAAGATACAACAATAGAACTTGATTCCGATGTAACAATTGGTGATGGCTCCATAGAAGTTGCGGGAGATCTTGTAATTACAGGTCCACATGCATTTAAATATGCAAGTGCCTATACATCAACAATCGATGCTTTTGCCAAGTTAAAACTAGAAAACTTATCAACCTTACAAGTTGGAAGAAACCCTTCTGTGAGCCAACAACCTATAGAATTTACAGATGATACATCTATTCTAGAATTAGAAAATGCAACATTAAATATAACAGACTCTGGTTTACAAGTTAAAAAAGGAACCGTAAAAGCAAGTGGTAAATCAACTTTGGATATTGATAATACTACTGCAAACTATGGTTTAATTTTTGGCGATGTAACATCTGCAAATGATGCTGAATTAGTAATAAAAGCAGGAGCAGAACTCAACGTGGATACAGGAGCACTTGTATTTAATACTTACGTCAATGACAAATTATCTTTTGAAGGCAGCACTGGCAAACTAGTATTAAATGAAAACTCAAATTTACAAATCAACAGACCTATTCATTTAACAAATGGCTGGCTTAACCCACACTCTTCTTCTAGTATAACAATAGATTCTGGAGGATATTTAAAAACAGACAAAACTAGAATTGAAGCTCAGAATACCGCTGAAGATTTTTATATCACAGGATCTATAGCTTCTTTAAATACAATGATTTTAGACAGAGATGATGAAATCATTTTAAACAGTGGTAATCTTTCAAAAACAATCACTGTATCAAGAGACAGAAATGCTATAACTGGTCAAGGAGGATTTACAGGCCAACTAGATTTCAAATATGATTCAAATGCAAGTTTAAGTTGGGATATAAATACAAAATTAAGTCCTAATAATGTTGCACTAAACCAAGGTGAAATTATTTTTGCAAAAGATTCAGGGTTGCAAGATAATTATGTTTTAACAAACCAAGGAAATATCAACTTAAGCAATAAAAACATCCAACTAGGATATCAAGATTCTATATGGACAAGCTCTATTTATTGGGAAGGCAATAATGCCGTAATTGATCTTAATTCAAAAGTATCACTCTGTGGAACATGGACTTTTAGCAACTCTTGTATAATAAATGGTAAAAATCACATCTTAGATCTTGGAACCATGGGTAGAATTTATGTTGAAAGAGGTGCAACTCTTGAATTTAAAAATATACTTTTAGAAAGCTTCCAAAACAGCAACATTAAATGCGAAGATGACTCTTCAAAAATAATTTTTGATAATACCATAATATCCCAACACGATAATTTTACATTTAAACAGGGAAGTATTAAATTTAAAAATAATGTAAATCTTTTAGCCGAATATTCCATTGGGGCCGGTTATACTTTTTATTATACAAGTAAACAAACAAGCACTATAGACAAACACAGCACATTCAAAATACTTGATGGAATCACTTTTTCTATTGGACGTCAAAATGCTAACACACAAAGACAGCCACTAGCATTTGAAGATCAAACATCTATTTTACACCTAAATGGATGCACCTTAAATATTACATCTTCAGGGGCAACGTTTCTTAACGGAAAAATGAAAGCTTCTCAAAAATCATACTTAGATATCGACAATGACCATAATGAGTACAGTTTAAGTTTAGGAAACGAAACAACCGCAAACGACTTTATTTTAGAAATTGGAGGAGATGCCCTATTAACAATTCAAAATGGTAGAATATATTATAAAAACTACTCTAATGAAAATCGAATTGTCTTTATAAATGAAGCTGCATCTTTAAGAGTTGATTCAATAAATGGACTCTCTACATGGCGTAATTTAACAGTAAAAAATGGAACTTTACGATTCCCTTTAGGCGATAGCATAGGAACGTATAACAATTCATCATTTTATCAAGATAATATTCTACATATTCATGATTTCCCATATTCAGTCCATAAAATGAAATCTGAATTAAAACCAAAAGCTGGCTCTAGTTATGAAAATGAATATTATCTAGGAAATGATGATTATTTCTACACTCTTGAAGGAAATGCCGGAGTTCCTGTTAACTTTGATTCTGGAACATCAAACCTTGGTGGCCCTGGCTCGATTAATGCAAATCTAGAACTTCGTAATAGCGGTGTTACTGCCAAACCGGCTCTTGTTTCTAACCTTGCAAATAACATAATATTAAATGGTGGAAAATTGATTCTTAATAATGATCTTAAATTTGTAAGTGATAAAAAAATTACAGGTTCAGGAACAGTCAGCTTAAATACACACAAGCTTGCATTTGGAACAGAAAGCCTAAATTTCACCGATAATATTTATTGGGAAGCATCGTCTGGAATGGATCTTAATGCAAGAACAACTTTATCTTCAACGTGGACATTTAACGGAGAATGTTATCTTAATGGAAATGGTAATGTTTTAGATTTAAGTCCTGGAGGTCAACTGGTTGTTGATTTCAGCTCAACATTGCATCTAATTGACATAGCATTAAAAGGTATGGGTAATAATCAAATCTTAATGATGAATGATAATTCTCATTTGAGAATGTCAAATGTTTATATTGAACTTACTGAAAATATAACAACTACAGTTGGTGGTATCTATATTGAAGGCCCAACGACTTGGGGATTGAAACATTATGATTGGACATTAGATAATGATGCATCAATGACTGTTGATGGGGTTACACTTTGGAAAGATCCTCTCGATATCATAAATTATGGAAATATAAAATATGGATCTGGACCAGAATCAAATTATTTATCTTTGGTCTCTAGTGGAACAATAAAAGCTACTGCAAATTTAGATGTTCTTTCAACTGATACAACATACTTAGAAAATAACATATCTAGTTATGAAGGAGATATAAGAGCCAACAGTTATCTAATTAATCACAACTCTAATGCAATAGTACAAAACGATGGCAACATCAGAGCCAACAGTTATCTAATCAACAATAATAGCAATGCTATAATACAAAATGATGGAGACATTAGAGCTAACAGTTATCTTATTAACAACAACAGCAATGCAATCATTCAAAACGATTCTGATATTGCAACCAACGCTGGCAACATCAGAGCCAACAGCTATC
>CAZFDQ010000134.1:0-1715 GCA_964518205.1 uncultured Pseudomonadota bacterium
AGGTCAGGGGTTCGAGTCCCCTCACCTCCAGTCATTATAAAAAGGATTTACTTTCTAATTCTAGCAATAAAAAAAGGGAGAAGGTAAAAATGGCAACTAAATTTCAGTTTCCTAAATTTTATATAACAAAAGCTTCCGGGAAAAAAGAGCTTTTTAAAGTTGAAAAACTTAAAAAGTCTTTGCAAAATGCAGGCGCTTCCAAAAAAATTATTGATACCATTTTAGTAAAAGTGGCTCAAAAAGTTCCTTTTAAAACTGCTATGGAAGTTTATAAATTTGCTTATGGGATTTTAAGAAAAAAAGAGCCTGGTGCTGCAGGTAGATATAATATTAAAAAAGCATTGTTAGATTTTGGGCCCACTGGTTATCCATTTGAAAAATTTGTAGGACAATTACTGAGTGCTCAAGGGTATAAAATAAAAATGAATCAGATTATTAAAGGAGTTTGTGTTGAGCATGAAGTTGATGTTGTAGCAGAAGGAAAAGGTAATTTTTTTATGGTGGAATGCAAATTTCATAATCAACAAGGTATTTTTACTTCTGTTAAAGTACCGTTATATATTAAAGCTAGATATGATGATATTCAGAAAAACCAGAATAAAAAAGTATATCAAGAGGTTTGGATTGTTACCAATACAAAATTTTCGGATGATGCTATACAGTATGCAAATTGTGTAGGGGAACGGTTGCTAGGTTGGGCATATCCTTCTAAAAATAGTTTAGAAAATCTTATTAATAAATTTAAATTTCATCCAATAACTGCTTTATCTTCATTAACTCAAAAACAAAAACAATTATTAATGAAAAAAGGTATTGTTTTATGTAGACAGGTATCAAAAAATAAGAGTATTTTAAAGCAATTGCATATATCTAACATCTCAGAAGTGCTTAAAGAATCTGAAGCTATTTGCAATTTATAACAAAAGACAGCTTTTAATGCTTTATTTTTAAATTCTTGTAAATATTTTTAATTTTTATTACACCTAAAACATATGTGTGACAAATGTGTGACAAAATTGTAGTAGTTGTTAGGCGATATTTAGAAAGGAGATTTATGCCTCGTAAAGCTAATGGTTTTATGGTTGATTTTAAAAAATATTTGGTTGAATTTATAGGAACATTTTTTCTTGTTTTTGCAGTGTTGGCAACAGGCAATCCATTTGCTATTGGTTTAATGTTTATGGTTATGGTTTATATGGGAGGTCACATTTCAGGTGGATTTTTTAATCCTGCAGTTACAGCTGCTATTTGGCTTAAAGGTAAAATTAAATTAGTTCCTGCATTGTGGTATTGGTTTTTCCAAATTTTAGGCGGTGTTTTTGCTGCATTTATTATGTGGGTAATTACAGACAGAGTTTTATACCTTGCTCCTGCAATAATGATTAATTTTTGGCAAGCTTTGTTGGTTGAAAGTCTTGGAACATTTATTCTTGCTATTGTTGTTCTTGCAACAACAATGTCTAAGGATTTAAAAGGTAATTATATTTATGGTTTTGCCATTGGTATGGCTCTTTCTGCAGCTTTATTTACAGGTGGTGCATTTTCTGGTGGAGCATTCAATCCTGCAGCTGGTTTTGGTCCAATAATTTTTGATATTATGCATGGTGGTAATTCTTGGATTCATTTACCACTTTATTTCTTTGGCCCATTGTTTGGTGGTATTATTGCAGCTTATGCACATGATTATTTAGATGTAAACGGTAAGTAAAGATTTT
>CAZFDQ010000135.1:0-5239 GCA_964518205.1 uncultured Pseudomonadota bacterium
TACATTTGTATAAAATGCTGTATCATCACTAAGTCTATAGTCTTTAGGGTTTACCTGATTTTGTACGTGTGTAGGTAATTGGGAGTAAATATCTTTAGATGGTATTTTTGCACCTTTAATGTCTTTGTAGTAACTGCCTGGAACAAAAACAGCAAATGCACCTTCAAGTGTGAGATCTTTTAAGAGTTCATAACCACCAACTAGGTTAAACTCTGTTCCCATAAAGTGACTAGCTTTTTCTCTTGATGTAAGACTTTCATATTCGTTTTTTAAAGAATCATCAGCTTTCCAGAAAAGCATTAAATTAGGTTTAACTTCAAGCTTGTTATTTTTAAAACTTTCTGGTTTCCAGTTGGCGCCCAAACCAAAATAGTGTATATCGCTAAATGCAGTATTACTTCCTATCTCGCCTGTATCACCTTGTCTGATACTTAATGGTTGTACAACTTGGCGCTCACCTAAAACAAGGATACTTTTAACGTTTTTTCCGTTATAAAGTTCGTGTAAGCCAATAAATGCACCATAGTTTTTGTTTACTTCATCTTTGTGTGGGTTGCCATCACCAGAAGCATAACCATATTCTGTTGAAAGTTTTACATTGCATTTTTCAAATTGGTATGCTGCATCAATTATTCCCATCCAACCAGTAAAATCGTTTTTGTATGCAGGACGGAAGCGGTCTGATGCATTGTAAAGATTTGTTGCTATTTCACCATTATTTGTAGAGCCAATGTATCCATCAACATTTGTTTTATTGTCATAAGAAACTAGAACTTTGTCGCCATTAACATTACCTAAAACATGGCTATAGTATTCAACTAAAGAACCGTCATTATTTCTTCTTGTTTTAATTTGGTTTCTATCAATTGCATAAAGGTTTTCGCTACCATAGTTGAATGCAACTTCAGCACCAATTTCAAGATTGTTTTTATTGTATGCTGCACTTAAACCATAAGAACCAAGTTTGGTTTTGCAATCATTTTTAAATTCAACTTTTTGATCTGATGCTTCGTTATAATAGATGTATGGTTCAACTTCTAGATGTCCAAATTTTTCATGATCAATTGCCTTCCATTGTAATCTTGCAGCCCAAAGTTCATCATCTTTTGCAACGCCGCTCCATGGTGTTGCAGATCTACCAATATGATTTTTTTTATTGGTATTAAGTGTGTCAGCTATTGTTGAACTATTATCTTCAATTTTTGAGTAATATAAATCGTAGGAAAGTTTATCTTTTAAAATATCACCATGAAAATTGATTCCAGGAGCAGAAGAATCTGCGCTATAACTAAACAAGCCTAGATCTTCGTAAACGGTTGCATAAAAAGAACCAAGAGCAATCCCTCTTCCTAGTTGGAATGGGAAGTAACCGAACTTTAAGAAATGCAATGTTTCTGTTTTTAAATTAAATGCAGAGTTAAAACTGAATTGCATCCATGCATCTTTTACCCAAGGAATAGGTCTGCTTGTTCTGTGTTCGTGTTCGCCCAATGATGTATCGGCAACAGAAATTTCTGTAGGTGTGGTACTTTTATAAGAGCCTGCTACACCCCATTTAGATTTGCTTTTAAGATCTAAGAAAGCTTCAAAAGCATTGTGTCCAAATTTTTCTTTTCCGTAAACAAGATCAAGTGTTAAATCTATTGTGTGTTTAAATGCTCCATATTCATCAGGCAACTTGCTGTTTAAATAGTTCATGTTATTGTGGTGATAATGTTCAACTTTTAATTTACCACCAAAGGTTGCTTGAATATCTCCCTTTTTAAATGTTAAAGGCTGTTTGCCTTGATCATCTAATGTTTGTGCGATTTCTTTTTTTTCTACTATTTCATCTTCAAAAAAATCACCGCCAAACAAACTTGTTGATAAGCAAAATGCTGCACTAAGTGCTAAAAGCTTTTTTGCTAGAGTTGTGTTGGTGTTATTAACAGGCATGTAATACTCCTTTCTATGAAGAGTTGGACTGTTGTTATAAAACGACTACGCTATATTTCATATAGGATGTTATATTCGTGCATAATGACTATTTTGTCAACCAAAAAATTTGTTTAATTTTTATTAAAGTTGTTTTTTTATTTTACTATTAAGACATAATTTTTTTCGAAGAGAAATTAGGGGGGGATAAAAAAAAGATCCCGCGGAATTTTTTCCGCGGGATCTTTTTTTAACTTAAAGAAACGATATTAGAATTTATACTTCAAAGATATATCTGCAAACACGCCTATTTCATTACTTAATCTGTAATCTTCTGATTTTACGTTGCCTTGTGTTACAGAATCAAGGTTAGAATAAACGTCGCCATAATCTACTTTAACACCCTTTACATCATCAAAATAACTTCCTGGGAAGAATACTGCAAGGTTAGCTGCAAATGTTACATCTTTTATTAAATCAAATTTAGTCATTATATTAAACTCTGTTCCATAGAAACTACTTGCTTTTTCTGTTTCAGAAACTGTATGTGTTGATAAGTCGAATTTATATGAGTCTTCGTTTTTCCAGAAGAATAAAAGATTTGGCTTAAACAGGAAGTCACGTTTTTTAAGCCTTTCAGGTTTCCATGTAGCACTTAAGCCAAAGTATTGAATGTCACTAAAGTTTGTGTTTGTTCGATGTTCAAAGTTTTCTCCTGCACCCGGTTTTAAACTTACTGGTCTTGCGATTTCTCTTTCACCAAATAATAGAACACTTATAACTTTCATGCCCCAATAAACTTCGTGCAATCCAATAAAGCCATTGTAAGTTTTATTTTTTTCTTCTAAGAATCTGTCGGAGTCACCAGAAGCGTAACCATATTCTGTTGCAAGTTTTAAATTCCAATCTTGGAAATTATATGCAGCTGCAATTACACCCATCCAACCTCGTAGGTCGTTTTTATATGCAGGGCTGAAACGGCTGGCGTCGTTGTAAAGTTCTCTTGCAAAGTTTACACTGTTTTCAGATCCTTTATATTGGTTAATAAGATTTGTGTTTGTTGGGGTAACGGGTGCTAGTGTTCCATCGACAGCATTAAGATGTATTTTGTTATAAACTACTTCAAGTGTTCCAGTAATTTCATTTAATTGGGTCGTTTTTTTATTGTTATCAAGGGCATACATATTTTCGCTACCATAGTTGAATGCAACTTCACCACACATTTCAAATTTTTCGTTGTATGTATTGTAATCAAAAGAGAGTCCGTATGCACCTAACCTAACTTTGCTGTTGTTTTTTCCCCCATTAAGATCTTCATCAGAATCTTCATCGTAATAAATGAATGGTTCTAATTCAAGATGACCAAATTTTTTGCGGTGAACTGGAGTCCAACGTAATTTAGCTGCAAATACATCTTCGTCTTTTGCCCATCCCCTCCAAGGGTTTGCTCTTCTTCCAACATGATTTTTTTTGATAGTATTGAAAGTGTCAGCTAATGTTGCACTTTGATCTTCAAATTTTGAATAATAAAGACTATAAGAAAGTTTGCCTTCGTCGCCTTCCCCTTTTCCTTTTAAGATATCACCATGAAATTCTATTCCTGGAGCATTTGAATAACCAAAATAAGTATAAATACCATAATCTTCTTTTACTGTTGAATATGAATCGCCAAGAGCAATTCCTTTTCCTAATTCATAAGAAAAGATACCGGCTTTCATGAAGTGTAATGTATCTATATTTAATCCAAAGGCGGAGTTAAAACTAAATTGTCCCCATGCATTATTTACCCAAAGATATGGTCTACCTGGATAGTGTCTGTGACTACCTAGGGATATTCCATCAAGAGAAACGTCTGTTTTTGTGCTTCTTGCATAAAATCCGGATGTGCCCCACTTTTCTCTCATACGTAGAGCAATGTAAGCTTCAAAAGCCTTGTGTCCGAATTTTTTTTGTCCATATATAATTTGTGCATATGGATCTATTTGAAATATTACACCGCTGTATTGGTCTGGAATGTTGTCATTTAAATAGGCTGCATCGTATAAAAAATAATTAACCTTAATGCTTCCGCCAAATGTTGATTCAAGGTCACCCTTTTCAAACTTGATGGCAGGTTTTTCTAGCTCTTCTGGTTTGTATTCTATATGTACTGCAAATGTATTTGTAGAAAATGCAAAAAGAAACAAGATCGCAAGCTTTAATAAAAACTTTTTTATATTACCCTGCATTATAAACTCCTCTCCTTTTGTTAGGATTTGTTATTATCTCATATTTACATTGTTTATGATGCTGGATTATTTGTCAATATTGCATTAAATAATTTCCTTTATTTTTTTAACAACATTCTTCGCATCTATTTGAGCATGCGCAAGCAACTTTTCTGGTTTTCCTGAGCGTGAAATATTTTTTATGGCTAAAATGTGCACAGATATAGAATCATTTACCAGGGCTGTTGCAACAGCTTCACCCAAGCCACCTTGAATGTAATGATCTTCAACAGTTACAATTTTGTTGCCAGATTTTTGAGCAATAGCTTTTATTGTTTTTTCGTCTAAAGGTTTTACTGAATAAAGATCAATAACAGATACATCAATACCCTGCTCTTTTAATTCTTGGTGGGCTTTTAATGCTTCATGTAATGTGACACCTGCAGCAATTATACAAGCTTTATCATTATCGCTTTGACGTAAAACTTTGCAGCCACCAATTTCAAATTTTTCATCTTTGTTATAAAGCATTGGCGTTGCTGGCCTGGATGTTCTTAAATAAGAAACTCCGTCATTATAATTCGCCATTAATTCTGTAAGTTTGTATGCGCTTACACCATCACTTGGATATAAAATAATAGAGTTTGGAATTGTTCGCATCATTGCAAGATCTTCTAAAGCCATTTGTGATGGTCCATCTTCGCCAATAGAAACTCCGCAGTGTGAACCACACAAACGTAGAGCATTTCTTCCAATTCCTGCCATGCGGATTTGATCATAAGCACGAGTAAAAAATGTACCAAAGGTTGCAGCAAATGCAATTTTCCCTCGTAATTCAAGTCCGGTAGTAACTCCAACCATTGTTTGTTCTGCGATAAAACATTCAATAAATCTGTCAGGTATTTCTTTTGCAAAAAATTCTGTATAAGTTGAATTTTGAACATCTCCATCAAGAGCAAAAATATTTTTATTTTCTTTGCCAAGTGCTACAAGCGCATAACCAAAGGCTTTACGGGTTGCTATTTTTTGGTCTTGGTTGAAAAATTTTGAATTTATATCTTTTTGAAGATTAAGTTGGACCGACCGGTTAGGCCCTTCCGACTTCGCCAAGGCTTCGA
>CAZFDQ010000136.1:0-12618 GCA_964518205.1 uncultured Pseudomonadota bacterium
CATATAAAAAGTCTACTACAACCAAGAAGTCTAGTTATAAAAAACCAACATATAAAAAGTCTACTACAACTAAGAAGCCTAGTTATAAAAAACCAACAACAAAAAAGTCTACTACAACTAAGAAGCCTAGTTATAAAAAACCAACATATAAAAAGTCTACTACAACCAAGAAGTCTAGTTATAAAAAACCAACATATAAAAAGTCTACTACAACTAAGAAGCCGGTGAAAAAATATAAGAAAGCAGTAAAGAAACATAAAAAGCCAACAAAGGTAAAAAAGAAAAAAACATTAAAGAAAAAGAAGAAAGAAGAAGAAGACAAAAAGAAGAAAGAAGAAGATGAGGGAGATGGAGAAAAAGCAGAAATTGTAGCTGAACCTATGGAAGAAGTAGCAGAGTCTAAAAAAACTAAATGGGAAAGAGCTCAAGAAAAATATGGAAAAGCACGAGAAAAAATTGAGAAAGCTCAAGAGTTTGCAGAGTCTCCTTTGGGACAAGTTGCTATTGGGTTAGCTAAGCAAACAGAAGTTGGAAAAGCTGTTTCAGAGCAAGTTAAAAAAGTTGAAGAGTTTCAAGAAGAACTCGGAGAAAAGGCTTTAGGGTCAATTGAAGGATCTTTAGGGATAGAAGTTGCTCCCGTTGATTATGGTGAATGGAGAGATAAACCCGATATTGGTATGGCTCCAGATACTAGTGAAATGTTTGGCGATGTTTTTGAAACAAAAGAACCTCCTGTTGAGCAATCTGAAAAAGTTAGCGAAGAAGTTGTTCAAGAGCCTATTGAAATAGAAGGGGAGGACAAAGAGACTGAAGAAGAAGTTGTAGAACCAGAGGAAATTGAAGAAGAAGAAATTGAAGAGGAAATTGTAGAATCGGAAGAATCTGAAATTGAAGAAGAAGAACCAGCTGAAGAAATAGAAGAAGAAATTGTTGAGACAGCAGAACAATTAGCTGAAGAAGAAATTGAAAAAGCTCAGAAGGCTGCATCTGAAAAAGTTGAAAGGATGAGAGATCAATTGGAAGAAACGGAAGAAAAGCTGAGGTTAGCTGAAGAAAAATTAAAACAATTTAATGAACAAGTGGATGAAGAGGAGCCAGTCGAAGAAGAATACGAAGAAAGTGAAGATGTTGCTCAGGATGATTGGGAAGAGAATGGCGAGTAATCCCCCTTCGCCAAGGCTTTGGAGGACATGGGAGTGAATAAAAAATATAGAAACAAAGAGGGCCGGCAAGCTTTGCCGGCCCTCTTTTAATTAAAGTTCAGGAAAGAAGAATTTTAATTCTTTTTCTGCTGTTTCTGGTGCATCTGAACCATGTGTTGCATTTTCACCTTTATTTGAGCCATAAAGCTTTCTTAAGGTATTTTCTGCTGCTTGGGCTGGATCTGTTGCGCCCATTAAATCGCGCCAGGCTTTTATAGCATTTTCTTTTTCTAAAGCCATAACAATTACAGGTCCAGATGTCATGAATTCAACTAATTCATCAAAGAATGGTTTTTCTTGGTGAACATCATAAAAGTTTTCTGCTTGTTCTTTTGTTAGATGTATTTTTTTCATAGCAAGAATGTTAAAACCTTCTTGTTCAATACGATCGATTATTTTACCGCTATTTTTAGCTTTAACGGCATCTGGTTTTATGATGCCGAATGTTTTTTCTGTCATTTTTGGTCCTTTATTCAAGTTAGAACACCCTGAAAATAGAAATGTTAATGAAATTAAATATATAATAAATTTTTTCATTTTTGGATTTTAAAAAGATTAAAGGGGTAGCATTTCCGCTACCCCTTATTGTTTAAAAAAAGATTATTCTTTATCTTTTTTGTTTAAGTGCGCTTCTAATGCTTGTTGCAAGATGCCTTTTGCTTGTTCTTTTTGTGGCCTTGTTGGAGAAGCTTTTTTATCTAGAGCTCTTTCTTCTATTTTACTAGATATTTCTTGTGTTGTAGAACTTGCTTCAGAAGATTCTTTAGCACTTTTTCGAGTTGCTTTAAGACTTAAACCAAGTTTACGATCTTCTTCGTTAACTTTAATGACTTTAAACTTCTCTGTTTGGCCGACTGTTAAAATATCTTCTACTTTTGCTATTTCTTTATCAGATAATTCAGAGATATGTACAAGTCCCTCAATTCCTGGAGGTAGTTTTACAAAGGCACCAAAGTTTGTGATCTTGGATACTTCACCTTCAACAAGAGATCCAACTGGATACTGTTTAGCAATATTTTCCCAAGGATCTGTTTCAAGCTGTTTAATACCTAAAGATACTTTTTTGTTGTCTGGATCGATTGAAAGAATTACAGCATCAACAACATCACCTTTTTTGTATTTTTCGCCTGGATGTGTAATGTGGTTTGTCCATGAAATGTCAGATATATGAACAAGTCCGTCTACACCTTCTAATAGTTGTACAAAAAGACCAAAATCGGTGATATTTGTGATTTTTCCACTTATCTTATCGCCGACTTTAAATTTGTCAGCAACTGTTTTCCATGGATCATCACTAAGTTGCTTAATACTTAAAGACATTCTTCTGTTTTCTTTATCCAGGGCAACAACACGAACCTCAACTTCGTCACCTACATTATAGTATTTAGATAAGTTATTGATTCGTTCTGTCCAGGATATTTCAGAAATATGAACAAGGCCTTCAACACCTTTTTCAATTTCTATAAACAGACCATAGTCTGTAATACTAGAAATGCGTCCTTTAATATTGCTTCCAATAGGATATTTTTTATCAACATCTTCCCAAGGATTTGAAGTTAATTGCTTCATGCCTAGAGATATTTTTTCATGTTTTTTGTCGAAGGAGATAACTTTAACAGTTATTTGATCACCAATTTTTACCATCTCACTTGGATGTGCGATTCTGCCCCAAGACATATCTGTGATATGAAGCAATCCATCAATTCCTCCAACGTCAACAAATACACCATAGCTGGTAATATTTTTGACTATACCTTGTAAAACTTGGTCTTCAGAAATTGTTTCAAGAGCTTTTTTCTTGTCTTCAACTCTTTGTTCTTCAAGGTATTTTCTGCGGGAAATGATAACGTTACCACGTTTTTTATTAACTTTTAAGATTTTGCAAACAACTTCTTGGCCAACAAATTGATCGAAGTTTGTTACTCGTTGTGTGTCTACCTGCGAACCAGGAAGGAATGCTGGAATGCCGATATCGATACTTAAGCCACCTTTTACTTTATGGGTAACAACGCCTCGAACAGGCTCATCTGTTTGAGCAAGTTCTGCAATTTTTTCCCAAGCTTTGATGGATTTAGCTTTTTGATAGGATAGAACAACATTTCCGTATTCGTCTTCTACTTTATCCAAAATTACTTCAATTTCATCTTCAGGTTTAAATTTTTTGAGTTCAATATCAGAAAATTCGTAATAAGGGATAACTCCGTCAGACTTATAGTCTATGCTTACAACAACACCGCCATTGTCCGTAGAGATAATTTTTCCGGTAACAACTTTACCTACTTGAAATTTATCTAGAGTATTATCATAAAGACTAGATAATTCTTCTTGTTGGTCTTTACTCAGTTCAAACTCATCTTCAAGCAATTCTGTATTAAGAATTGGAGAAATAGGTATTTGTTTTTCTTCAGTATTATTAGGCATTTATGCTTTTTCCTTAGATTTTGTCGCAACAATAGGCAAAGAACCAGTTGTTGGGTTAAAGGGTTAAATAATATACTAACTATTTATAAAATAGGCACTTTAGCAATAGAGCTAAAATGCCTATTTACATGGATAAAATCTAGCAAAAAAAAAGACTTTTGGCAAACCAGAGAACTAGTTAAGCGGATTTTTCGGGGGATATAGCTGGTTTTTCGGTTTGCGCGTCAGATTGAGTATTTTTGGCTCGTGGAGAACGTTCCCTTCTTGGTCTTTCGTTTCGAGCTATATTTCTTAGCCTATTGCCTCTTTCTTGGCGTTTTTTTAGCAGTTCATCCCTTGATGGACGTTTTCGGGGTGATGCTTTTTTTTCATTAATTTCAATTTTAGGTTCTGGACGGTTTTCATCTCTTAGAGGCTGGATTGAATTTATATCAAATACCTTATGCTTAGGCACTTTTTTGTTTGATTCTGATTCTACGATATTTTGTCCTGTTAATGTTAATGATAAAGTAAGGCTTAAAAAACCAATTTTTATAATTGTTTTTGAATTATCCATGGCAAAATACTCCTTTTTTTTATGAATGTTTTTTTACACAAAATATCATGTATTTTTTATATTAAACAGATTTTTTGTCAAGTGTTTGTATTTTGCATTGTGCTGATATTTTGAATTTATAAAGAGGATTTTTTTTCTTTTTATTTAGGCCTTTTTTTATTTTTATTAATTTAATATTTTTAAGTTCAGGAGAAAGAGAAAGATTTTTTATAAATTTGGTAACTTCGATTTCGTTTTTTGTGATCCCTTCTAATTCTATATTATTTGATTGGGGAATATTAATGTTTGTAAGCCAGCTGTTTTTGGGCATATGATCAGCTATAAAGAACAGGGTGTTTACCGGGTTATTTGTTTGTGTTTTTGTTCTTTGAATTTTTTCTATTTTTTCTTTTATTTTATTATTGGCTTTAATTGTGTTATGTAATTCTTTAGATTTTTCTTCTAATATTTTATTTTGTTTTGAGATTTCTAAATTTTGGGATTGAAGCTGATTAAGCTTTATTTTTTTATCTGAGTGAACGGAAGTAAGAATCATGAGAAGATAAAAAAAAGCGATACTAGATAATAATAGCCATTTGAATGGAGATTTAGACGGTTTTGTTTTTTGGGAGTTGAAAAAGTTGAGTTGCTTGTCTATATCTTTTTTGTAAAAAAAATTTAAAAACCTCATTTGTTCGCCTTTCAGCAAAATTGATTGTCCGATTATTTTTTGGATTTTTAAACCTGCTTTATTTAAGCACAGGGCTATTTGAAGGGTATTGAGCTTTTGATTATTTTCTTTTTGTTGATTTAGGGTTGGGCTGCAAAAAATAGTAGTTGGTTTTTTTAGGTTATTTAGAGATAAAAAATTTTTAATGTGGGTATAAATTGCAGAAAGATTAAATAAAGCTTCGTTGTTTGTTTCGAGGTTTGTTAACTGTGTTGTCTTGGAATTAGTAATAAGGTAGCGATTTTTTTTGTTTTTTAATTTACTTAAAAATAGATAGTTATTAGTTAATTCTATATATATTAGATTGTTGCTCAAATTTTACTCCTCCATGTTTAATGATTGTTATTAACTCTCCATTGTAAATTTTTGAACCTTAATGTCTTTTAATTCTTTAATTTTTTCTTTTAATTGTTCATGTGTTAGAAGCCCTGGTTTTGCACCCATTTGGCTAATTACAGAAGAACTATTTATGATACCGTTTCTTAAAGCTTCTTCAATTTTGTAACCATGCAATAAACTTGCAATAAAGCATGAACCAAAAGCATCACCAGCACCTAGGGTATCAATAACTTCTGTTTTAATACTTGGATGAAATAGAATTTCATTATCAGTTGCAATATAAACACCGTTTGCTCCATCTGTAACAACAACAATTTTAGGTCCCATTTTTAAAACTTCTTTAAAGAATTTACGAATGCTGAAAAATAAATTTTCATATACAAATGGATTTGATAAAAGTTCTGGTGCTTGAGTTGTTTTATCTGTAGCTTTTTTGCTGCTTTCAAAAGCTTTTTTGTAGCTTTCATCTGTTGATACTAGTGCAAGCATAAATGCTTTTGCTTCATCGCTGTTAAGGATAAAAGTGTCAATGTATTGTAATGATTCTTTTAGTATTAATGTTCCTTTTGCAAGTTGACTAATTCCCGGATTTATTGCAACAGAAACATTATTTTTTTTGGCAAGCTTTGCAATTTCAGGTAACAGCTTTGCTGAATTATAACTTAATGATGTAATATAAATTTGATCGCTATCCTTTATTTGTTTGATAGGAAGTTCTTTTGATTCTAAATGACCATTTACACCGCGATGAGCAAAAATTGTTCTTTCTCTGCGCAATGAATTTATAATAATAGATATACCTGTTGGATGTATTTTTGTGGCAGCAATACTAGAAGTATCGATTTTTTCATTCCGTAATTCTTCTAGTACTGTTTCTCCGGCAATATCATCACCTATTTTGCAAAAGCAAGTTGTATTTAGTTCCATTCGTTTAAAAGAAACAGCAGAATTTGTTGACCCTCCACCTGTGTAATATAAAATATCTTCAACTTCTACTTTTGCACCGGATTCGAATAGCATGTAGTTTGCTGCGTTGTCTTTTTTTGTAATTGACATAAAGTCGGCACCTTCGTAGTGCAAATAAATGTCTTGTGTGGCGCCACCAATGGTTAAAACTTTTTTCATAATTTTCTCCAGATTCGAAATTTCAAATTATTGTTTTTATATATTTAAAATAGTTTAGTAGAGTTGGTATAAAAAGTTCAAGATTAAATGTTTTTAATTTGACCAAGTTATTATTTGTTAATAAACTTTAAAACTCGATTTTTCAGAATAATTTTTATCCTAAATTAAAGGGTTTTAAAATGAAAAAATTCAATTTTTTTGCAAAAGTATTTTTGATGTTTGCATTTGCCTTTAATTGTTTTCAATGTTTAAGAGCTGAGATAAAGGAATTGAATGCATTTTGGGTTCCTGTAAATGATTTAATTGTTACTTCATTTAAATCGATATTATATGTAGAAAATCATATATGTGGTCTTTCTGTTGATGGTAATTTATATTTGACTGAAAGCACAAATAAAAATTGGAAGCTTATTACAAGAAATTGTTATAGATTGATATCTCTTTATGTTTATAAAGAGGTTGTTGCTTTTAGTGATACAAGAACCTGGTTGGAAATTTTTGTTATGGGTGATGATGGATATATTTATACAACTAAATTTATTAAAAATAGTTCAAATATTATATGGAAATGCTTAGATGGTATTACTTTTACAGGGGATGAGACAATATTTGCTGTTAATGGTTTTGTTTGTGTTTTGACGATGGATGGAACATTGTATTTATATAATGCTTTAAATAGTAGCTGGAATGTTATTGCAAGAGGATGCTGCGGTTTATTATCATTTTTTGTAAATAAAATTGAAGCAGGTCAACTATTCAAAAGAGCGCACAGCAAAATTGAAGTTGAGGTGAATGTTTTAAATGGAGATGGTCAAGTTTATGCAACAAAGTTGACAAGTTAATATAAAAATAAGTAAAGAATGAAAAAAAATATTTATCTTGAAATTAAAGTATTTATATAGAAAAATGGCCCACAGAAATGTGGGCCATTAGTTTTTTAGGCTTCAATTTTTGGCATTAAAACTTGATCAAGAACTTCTTTTACATCATCAACCCATGAAACATTTATGCCGTCACAAACCTTGATGTCATCGTTAACCAAGTCTTTTTGATTTGATTTAGGAAGGATGATATTTTTAAGGCCATATCTTTTTGCAGCCAAGATTTTTTCTTTTAATCCACCAATTGGAAGAACCGTTCCTTGTAGGTTTAATTCTCCTGTCATTGCAAATTCACCACTAACAGGTCTTCCTGTAAGAGCAGAAAGAACTGATGATAAAAGCGTTATTCCTGCGGATGGTCCATCTTTTGGAATTGCGCCAGCAGGAAGGTGTATATGAAGATCAAAATCATCGAATACTTTTTTGTTTATTCCAAAAATATTTGCATGTGATTTTGCATAAGTTACAGCAGCTTGTGCAGATTCTTTCATAACATTACCAAGTTGTCCGGTTAAAATAAGTTTGCCATGACCAGGCATTAAAACAGCTTCAACCTGTAAAACTTCACCGCCGTAAGGTGTCCATGCAAGTCCGTTGGTAACACCAATTTTGTTTCCATGAACATGTTCATCTGATGCAACTCTTCTAGGTCCTAAGTATTTTGTAATGTTTTCAGGTGTAAAGGCTGCGCCTTTTCCATTTTCTAAAAGGGCTCGTGCATATTTGGAGCAAAGTTTGTATGCAAATCTTTCTACTTCACGAACACCTGATTCGCGAGTGTAGTTCATAATTATGTGTTGTACTACATCCTTTTTTATTTCCATGCCTTTGCCATCTAAACCGGATTTTGCAATTGTTTTTGGAATGATGTGACGTTTTGCAATTTCCATTTTTTCTTCGTGTGTGTAACCAGGAAGTTGAATTATTTCCATCCTGTCTCTTAATGGCCCAGGAATGCTTGTAAGATCATTTGCTGTTGTTATAAACATTATTTTTGAAAGATCAAAGTGTATTCCCATGTAGTTATCATAGAATGCATGGTTTTGTTCTGGATCTAAAACTTCAAGCAATGCAGCAGAAGGATCACCTCTTTGTGACATACCAATTTTGTCTATTTCATCGATCATGATTAATGGATTACTACTGCCAGCACTTTTGATTGCTTGAATAAATCTACCTGGCAATGAACCTACATAAGTTCTTCTATGACCTCTTATTTCTGATTCATCATGAACACCACCAAGAGAAAGTCGGAAAAACTTGCGGCCTAAACTTCTAGCGATTGATTGACCTAAAGAAGTTTTACCAACACCCGGAGGGCCAGCAAAGCATAAAATTGGAGTATCACAGTCTTCTTTTAAGGCCCTGACTGAAAGAAAGTCTAACAGTCTATCTTTAATAACTTCTAAGCCGTAATGGTCTTCGTCTAATATTGTTTTAGCATTTTTAATATCAAGATTATCCTTTGTAAAAATACCCCATGGTAATGATAGCAACCATTCAATATGATTTCTTAAAACTGTTGCTTCCATTGAGTCTGGAGCTGTGCGTTCTAACCTATTTACTTGTCTTGTAGCTTCTTCTTTTGCTTCTTGTGTTAAAGCAAGTTCGGTGATTTTTTTCTTCATGTCTTCAACTTCAGATTCTATCTCTTCGCCGAGTTCCTTTTGTATTGCTTTGATTTGTTCGCGAAGGTAGTATTCACGTTGTGATTTATTTATTGATTCGCGTGTGTTTGTTTGAATTGCTTCTTGTGCTTCGCTTATTTGAATTTCATTATTTAGATTTTTATAAATTCCATCTAATAAATCATTAATGTCATTTGTTTCTAATAAACTTTGTGCTTGTTCAACATTAAGAGTTAGATGAGAAATTATAAATTCAGCGATTCTTTCTGGATCATGCATTTGAGAAAGAAGGACATGAAAGTCTGGACCAAAAACTTTTCCTGTTGAGCTTAATTTTTCAACAAGTGAGAGTAAATTTTTTACTCGAGCAGAAGTTTTATTTTTTTGTTCTTCTGTTTTTTCTTTTTTATCTTCTTCTTTGGCCAAAATTGGAGTGATTTTTACTTTTAATGAATCTTCTTCTGATAAAATATCTTCAACCTTTGCTTTAACTATTCCCTGTGTAAGTATTTTTATTCCGCCATCAGGAAGATTCATTACTCGGATTATGTTGGCAACTGTTCCAACTTCATATAAATCTTGTATTCCGATTGGGCCTTTATAGTTTTCTGGTTGTTGTTTGGCCGCTAGTAGTAAAACTTTTTTATTTCCTTCTATCGCCTTGTTTACACCATTGATTATTTTTTCATCTAAAATTAACAATGGAACAACCATGTTAGGAAATATAACAACATCCATTGTTGGTATAACAGGCAACGTCTCAGGTATTTCTTCTTGTAACAGATTTCTTTTGGTTTCTTCCATTCTCCACCCTCCCCATTGATAGTTCCTAAATTCCCCCTAAATTGTAGATTGAGGCTTTGATTTTTTGTTTCTTTCTATCTACGATAACAATATAGAAAGTTTTTTTATTATAAAGCAACAAATTAGACAATGTTTTTGTTCAGCCTTATAAATTAGGGCATATTTGATATATTATGTTTTCTATAGCTTAAATTGAATGATTCTATTTGGATTAATGTGGTGTGTGTAAAAAGAGAGAAAATATGTCTATTGCGAAATTAACCATAAAAGATTTATATAAAAGTTTTGTGCAGGGCGGTAAAACGCTTAATGTGTTAAGGGGTGTTAATGCAGAATTTGAGCAGGGCAAAACCTATGCAATTACAGGTGTATCGGGTAGCGGAAAATCAACATTGTTACATTTATTAGGAGGATTAGATAATCCATCTTCAGGTAAAGTGTTTTTTGATGAGCAAAATTTGTTTAAGCTTCGTGCTACAAAAAAAGAAAAGTTTTTAAATAAAAATCTGGGTTTTGTTTTTCAGTTTCATTATCTGATTAAAGAGTTAACTATTTTAGAAAATATTATTATGCCTGGGCTCATTAAAGGGAACAGCCATTATTCATGTAAAAAAAAAGCAAAGCAATTATTAGCGTCAGTTGAGTTATCAGATAAGATTTATAGCTATCCAACAGAACTTTCTGGCGGGCAGTTGCAGCGAGTTGCTATTTTGCGTGCAATTTTTAATAAACCATCTTTTTTGCTGGCCGATGAACCTACTGGAGACCTTGATGCACAAAATGCCGAAACTATAGTAAACTTATTTTTAAAGTGCCAAAGAGATTGGGGAATGGGTGTTGTTATGTGTTCTCATGACAAAGAAGTTTATGGAAAAATGGAGAAGGTATTGAATTTGCATGATGGGGTGTTAAAGGGGGTTTAGGTTTTTTGTGATTTTGGGGTAAAGGTGAAGTGTTATTTGTTGGTAGATGTAAAAGTAAAATTGACAGCCCCAAAGGGGCGAATAGTTTTAGCCTCGGGTGAAGGTGCTAAGCACCGCAACCCGTGGTACTAAAAAATTAAAACGATATTTGAACCCTCGAAGAGGGTGGCTTTGAAATAAAACAGAGTTGCCCCATTTCAGGGGCTTAAATATTTTATGAGATTTGTATCCACGGGTTTCGGCGATGCCTTTACCCGTGGCTAAAATTATTCATCCACATTCGTGGATTGTTTCAAATTATTTAGCGTTTTGTAACAATATACAATCTTATTAATTTAGATTTCAAATTATATTGGAAAAAGTATGTCCTCTCAACTAAGTAAAAAATCAATTTTAAAAAAAACCGCTCAATTTGGCGGTGTAACATTTTTAAGTCGCATTTTAGGAATTATTAGGGACCTTTTAAGTGTGCAATTTTTAGGTGTGCGTGCAGCATCAGACGCTTTTATTATGGCGTTTAAAATTCCACATTTTTTAAGACGAATTTTTGCTGAAGGAGCACTTTCTGCTTCTTTTGTTCCCGTTTTTATTCGTAGGATAAAAAAAGGTGAACTTAAAAATGGAAGTGGGTTGATGACTCTTTCTTTTTTATTTTTTGAAGGTGTAGTTTTTTTGATTTGTTTGTTTGTTTTTTTATATCCTTATTTAATTTTAAAAGTTATAGCTCCAGGATTTTCTCAACTACAAATTGAGTATGCCATTCCGTGTTTGCAAATTTTATTTCCTTTACTTTTTTTCTTTTCAAGCAGCGCTTTATTTGCAGGAGCTTTGAATGCTGTAAACCATGTTTTAATTCCAGCTTTGGGCCCTGTTTTGATGAATATTGTTTATATTTCAACATTGTTGCTTTGCCTTTATTTTGGATTATCTATTTATGCGTTGTGTGCAGGAATTTTATTTGGAGGTTTCGCTCAATTTGTTCTTCATGCGATTACTTACTTTAGGTATAATTTTAGTTTTGGGGTTATTGATTCTGAATCTGTGCAAGCATTTAAACAAATTATGAGAAAGTTTTTACCGAGTCTTTTTGGTGTAAGTATTATAGAAATTAATCTTTTTGTAGATACTATTATTGCTTCTTTTTTGCCTCAGGGTTCAGTTTCTTTGTTACATTATTCAGGTAGATTTATGAATATTCCTATTGGAATTTTTGCTGTTGGTTTTGCAACAGTGCTACTTCCGCAGTTTTCTCGGTACGCAACTTATGCTCCTAAAAGACTCAGTTATTATGTTTTGGAAGTTACAAAATTTGTAACTTGGATTATTGTTCCTGCAAGTTTTTTTTTAATGTTTGTTTCTGAATCTATATTTTCAACGGTAATGCTTGGTAAAAAAGCCACAATGCATGATGTATGGATGGCTAAATGGATTTTAATTATTTATGTTTCTGGTTTGGTATTTGCTTGTTTGAATAAAATTTTGGTTAATGCTTTTTATTCTTTGCACGATACCAAAACACCAACTGTGGCTTTAGTAATATCAACCATTGTTAACTTTGTATGTAACGTTATTGGTATGAAGTTGTGGGGTGCTTTTGGTATTGCAGGTTCAACTTCAATTTCTGCTGCTGTTTTAACTTTATTTTTATTTTTGTTTTTAAAGACTAAACATAAATTTAGATTTTATTCAGGAAACTATTTAAACTTTTTAGGAAAATATTTGTTGCAAATTTTAATTGCAGTTTCTATTTTTGCAATTTCTTATTTAACCTTTTTACAACTTTGGCATGGCACTTCTTGGTATTATTTCTTTGCTTCCGGTTGGGGTTTTTGGCTTTTTGTTGTTCCTCTTGGTGTCTTAGTTGGATTGTTTTTGTTTTTAACTAAAAAGTTGTTCGGAATCAAATTATATTTTTTATCGAAGTGACCCAAAGCTTGCAACCCTTTCAGGGTATGCTGTGCATTGGGCTACCTCAGAAGCGCATGGCTTTCGCCACGCTAAAAAACTTTTTTAAAATCTTAGATATTTTT
>CAZFDQ010000137.1:0-11140 GCA_964518205.1 uncultured Pseudomonadota bacterium
ATTGCAGTGATTGTTTTGAACAAAGAGGCGGCAAAGAAGGCCGATCTGACCGAAACGGTTCGCAAAGACGTTCTTTTGACAGAGAAGATCAAACCAGACTCCAAAACAACACCAATGACGCGGTGACAATAAAACTTACCGAGAAAATTGGAGTTCTCAATAATAAGCTTGATACCATTATCAGTATTCTTTCGACCCCTGAACCAAAAAAGATTGAGCCGGAAAAAAAGGTAAAAAAACCGAAAAAGTTAAAATCGGTAAAAAAATAACTTCTGTTTTATTGGTTGGCTTTTTAAGATAGAAAACAATTAGTTTTTGTCTGTGTTATAACTCCCCCTGTTAGTTTTTAGTCCTTTCTCCTATAGCGCTTCTATTACTCAACGTTTTTTTATATTCTTTTGATGTTTGCATTTTTAGTTTAATATTATTGGATTGGCTTTATTATTTATGGACAATTACAGCAAGCCCAACCTCTCCTACTCGAACGGAGCCTTATTCAATAATAGACTTTAGTTGAGAAGAGAGATAAAATTTATTGAAGAGATATCAAAATAGTTTGAACTTGTGTATCCCTTTTGCGTAATCTTAAACAATCATTTTTAACAAATGAATAACATATCTATAGGCAAAATTAACAAAATCTCATTGCCTGTCGCAATTATAATCGCCAGTCTTATTCTGGGAGGCTTTTTTACATAAACCAAATAAGGAAACAAAAATTCTCTGAAAAACAACAAATTAAAGAAGAGCAAAACCAGGCTTACGATAGGCTTAATTTAGCGACCTGCTTGCTCGATGTCAGTGAAAATGAGGTTAAACAATGGTACACAGCATGTAGACAAATTGGGAAATTAACAGAAGAATGTGCTTTGCTTAACGAAATGACTCTTGCCGAATATAGTACATACAAAAATATTCCAATTACGCATGAAAAAGTCCTCGAAGAGGAAAACCCAACAGAAATATTAAGTTTGTGGTATGAGGTAAGCTTAAACTTTAATAAAGAAAAGCGCAATTGTTTATGTGCCCTGCCTGAGTCTCAGGCGGAGGCAATTCTTAAAATTTCCCAAAGTGGCTATGACGCGTGCCACAAGTTATATCCGCAATAATGATTAGATGTTGTCTGTTAATAAACTTTTATCCACAAAAGAATAGACTTTCAAGTTGGCAATTATATTATAACTTGAAACAAGGTTATGCTAGTAACAAAAGGTAAATAATGAGTAGTGGGGTGGACTAAAAAGCGAATTTAGTTAATTAAGTTTAATCTAGGGGGCTTTTTGTTTTTCTGTTTTACTCGAAAAGAAGCGGAAGATTTTATAGAGAATAAAAACAACGAAAGAGATTGTAATAGCAAAGAAAATAAGAGCAGAAGAGGTGCTTAAATCCTCTTGACCTAATTGTTCGTTAAACGTTGGGGTAGTAAAAAAAATAGTATAAACTCCCCACAAAAAGTAAAGACAAACAAAGAAAATAAGAGGCTTGATAATTCTTACTATTTTTTTCATTTTAAGCAGAAGTAATTATGTTATATTTTAGGGTGTTATTGAGCTTTTAGCAAGATGGACTAAAAAGCTAGATATAGTTCTTTTTGCCTAAACAGGTACTCTTTTAACCACTGCCTCATTCGAGTATCATCCAGACGTGGGAGCAAAAGAAAGAGATAATTAAGCCATGAATCGTGACCAAATAATAAAAAATATTAGAGACAACTTGGTAAGTCGTATTTATGGGGAAACATATCCTCAATTTTTGGCGAAGCGTACCCAAAAGGATAAAGATATAATACTTGATGTTTTTGAGAAATCTTTTGCTATAGAAAATCTTGTTGTCAAGTCAATAATTGTCTACATACTCAAGGATAGCAAGATTAAAACCGCTCGCTTATTTAGCGCTTATGCTAATAATCTTACTTTTAGTAAGAAAAAGGCCATGTTTTGTAGCTTAGGGGTAAGCAAAGACGAAAATTTAACTAAAGATATTACAAATATTGGTGGTTTTCGAGACAGGCTGGCTCACCCATTATCTGGAAGCAATAACAGCTTAACCGAAGAAGAGTACAAAAATTTTCTTGGTTCTTATAAAAGATCATTTGTGGGTCTTGGAAAGATTGTAATAAAGGATAAAGAAATGGGAGAATTTCTTTGTAATATAGCAGATGATTTATTTAGGGAAGACATTTCTATAGAAGAATTATTTTCTAAGTTGGCTGATGAAGAGCAATTTGCAGTTATTTAGATTTTTAATTAATTATATTTGGCTTAATTTGTTACAATGTTGGATCTTAATCTAAGGGCAATAGCTTCTTTATTGGTTGGCATATAAACTGCTATGGCAAACAAACTTAACTTTATTATCGGTCTGTGTTCAAATAGTTTTGAAAAAACAAGCCGTTTTTTATCATCTCTCTCTGATGCTGTTCAAAGATCTAAATTTCGTTTTAAAAATTTAAATAAGATAATCGTTGTTAGGCCTCTTCAGTACAAAGAGAGGGAAAATCAATTGTCGCCAGACTTACTGAATTATTTACAAAGGGGTGATATTAGTTTTTTGCAGTTTGACCCGAAAGTTTCAAATAAAATATGGGGAAACGAGGAGATTCTAGAATGTCTTTTTGGTATTTACAGTAGTAGCCAATATCACATTGCGGCTCAGAGAAATAGAACAATCCTTTCCATGGGTTCTCTTGTTAACAAGACTCCGGAAAACTTGTACGCAGTTTTGGACGATGATCTTATTTTTGAAAATGCAATTTTAAATAAAAAAAAGACCTCTGGTATTAGTTTTGTTGATTTTACAGAAACTTTTGATTATTTTAAATATTTGCCTAAAATTAAAGAGTATTGTTCTTCATTGGGGCCAATAATTGGTGGCAATACCGGTTGTCCTCCAATTCCTCCAACTTCAGCCTTTTCCAGCATAATAGATGATAGAAAAAGATTTTTGCCGGGAGATTCATTAAAGAGCGAGAATATAGTGGAGGCCCAATCAAAGGATTATTATTACGATTTAAGTGTGACAGAAGATAAATCAGAGGAAAAAGGCTTTTGGTTGCCGTATAGATATAAGGATTATGAAGCTATGCCGACATTGTCAAACATGTTGCTTGGAGTTTTAACTAGCCGACCATTAATTTTTGATGAGGAAAAATTTTTGAATTTTCCCAAAAAATCATTTTTAAGAGGTGGTAATACTTTTTTTGGTTCTTGGGACCAGTTAAGCAGAGCTCCCCATTTATCGCTTTTTGTAAACGGAATGTCCACCAGAAGATCAGATATGATTTCAGCCAAAATATTTCCATATCTTGGCAATCAGGATTATTACCAAACATATTTTCCTTTAGGGCACTTCAGAATGAATGGAAAAGCCACCAATAGTTCGATAATAAAAAAATTTTTCTATTCGTCCTTGCTTAGAGAAACTTTTGGTGTTCTTTTCTTGAGGGTTTTTGGTTCTTTTCTTGACAATGGGGATTGGAAAGAAACCTGGTCGACAGAATTTACCAACAGACTTGAGAGCATCAAGACGATGTTTTCCCTGGCCCAAGAGGAAGCTTTATCTTCTTTAAAAGAAAGTTTTAATTATGATGAAATTAGTCTTTTGAAGGACTTATCTAATTGGTCAGTGGTCGAAAAAATCTTAAGGGAAAATGATAAGCTTTTCTATAACCAGTGCCAACTTATAATAAACAATTTTTCCGAAATTATTACCTCTTGGAAGAGGGAGATTGAGAAATATGGCTAAGAATACTGTTATTAGTTTTGATGCTGGCGATACTCTGTTTCACGGGAATCTTTTTCGCTTTATGTCCGAATTGAGTAATTTTCCAAAAGAAGTGATAGTGGAAAAGTTTAGCGCTGCCATTAAAGAAACAGAGGCTAAATGGCTTAATATTGATGTGTTCTCTACAGATTCAGCTCTTAGCGCCTATTGGTCTGACATTTACAGAAAATCATTAATGGAGTTGTTTGCTGATGACGATATTAAAGCAAACTTAATATATTCAAGACTTATGTATGAAAGGGAACATGGGGGGTCCTGGTACGAAACAAATGAGGGTGTTAGAGAGATCCTTTCCGACCTTGGAAAGAATAGTTTTCGGCTAATTGTTAGTTCAAATTGGTCAACAGATTTAGAAAAAATATTATCTAATTTAAATATCATCAACTTTTTTAGTAAAGTTTATACTTCAGCAAATTTGGGTTTTTCTAAACCCTCAGAAGACTTTTTCAGAAAAATCTCTCAAGAGGAGAAAACTAAAAATATTATTCATTTTGGTGATGATATTGAAAACGATGTTAAGGCTCCCAAAGAATTTGGTTGGAGGGATGGAATTCTATTTGGCAAAGGAGATCGCCTAGATAAGTTAGTTAATAAGGAAATTTTTCATTTACTCAAATAAAAATCAAAAATGAAGGTTAGAAAAAGAAAAAAAATAGTAAGTGTTATCGGTAGTGCTAGCTGTAATTCTGAGGTTTTTAACATGTCAGTTTTGTTAGGGGAAAAAATATGTGATTCGGGATTTAGAATCGCTACCGGTGGATTAGGCGGAGTTATGGAGGCGGTCTTGGTTGGTGCTCACAAAAGCGGTAATTATACAGAGGGCGATACTATAGGTATGTTGCCAGGCTATGATGCAAATCTTGCGAATGATTATGTTGATATTATTATTCCTTCGGGCCTAGGTTTTTCTAGAAATGCCTTATTAGTTTCGATGGGATCAGTGATTGTTTCTATAGCTGGGGGTGCAGGAACGCTATCAGAGCTCTCTTTAGCCTATCAGTTAAAAAAATCAGTTGCCTTATTTATTCCTAGTGGCGGCTGGACTAAGAAAATTAACGATTGTCTTTTTGACGGCCAATATTTAGATCACAAAAAGAAATCTGTCATTAAGAGTTTCAGAGAAATTGACCCCTTGCTACTTTTCTTAAAAAAAGAGTCTTTTTCAAAAAATAGTTATGAGCCATGCTGGAAATAAAAGAATATATTTCTGATGCGGAACTTCTTTATACCCATGGACTTTATGGTTCTACTCTTTGGCAGTGTCGGCTTCTTATTGATGTTGTTTTACACCTTTTTATTAAAAACCTTTCCCCTACTAAGGAGGAGACAGAATCTAATTGGAAGAAATTTAATGAAGAGGAGAGGTTAGATAAAAAATTAGAGCGGTCTTTTGAGGTGGTAATGAAAAAATTAGATAAGGAGGCATCTAGTGATATTTTAGAAGAATTGATAAACGATAGTAGAGATTTAGAAAGAGGTAGGCTGGAAGAAGATTTATGGCAAGAGAGATCTGGTAGGGCTCTTGTGTCTATAAAAAAATTAATAAATTATTGTAATAGTTTTTTATAAACATGAAAAGGTTGATATTAATGTATCATCGGGTGCAATCAAAAAAATGCCCAGACATAGAAAAATTTTCTGATATTTACAGAATTAAAGAAACGTTAGTCTCGGAGGATGTTCTTAGGGAAGATATTCAGTTTTTACTTAATCAGGGTTGGAAAAGTGTTAGTCTTGAGAAACTTTCTCAAAAAGAAAAGGCGTTTCATTTAAGTTTTGATGATGGTTATGTAGAACACATTAATGTTGTAGCTCCTGCTTTGAGAAAACTTGGAATAAGAGAGGCAACCTTTTCTATTAATACGGGAACTTTTGAGAAGGGAATATTTCCTCCACTGGATATAATTTACTTTTCGGTGTCGCGTTATGGTATGGCAAATATACTAAAAAAACTTGACTTGCCTGATGGGCTCAATCTTAATGATAGTCTTTCTCTTTTTAAGAAAATCACCAACAAAATGACGGTCAAGGATATTGAAGATCTTCCTGGGAGGCTATCCTTGTCTTCGGACGATATTTCTTTCATAAAGGAGCAGTACTTAAAGCCAGAAAACATAGCTAGTCTTAGTTATATGGGCTTTGGAGTTTGTTCTCATGGCTTTGCTCATAGAGATATGCGCTTTCATAGGAAGGATTCTTTAATAGAATTGATAAAATCAAGAAAAAGTTTGTCTAACCTGCTCCAAAAGCCAGTTAATGCTTTTTGTTTTCCTGATGGTCAGTATGACTCGTTGCTTATTGGTCAATGTAAGAAGGCAGGTTATGAAACTATGTTGGCCATTAAGAGCAATAATGAGCCGGATGTTTTGGGGAGAACTTTTGCGACCGAACACGGTGTTTGGAGAAAGGCTATTTAACTAACATTTTTATGAAAAAACCCAACTTCTTTTATAAAAATCAATCTTTTTTTATTTCTCCCGTTCTTTTGGAGGATAAAATTTTTGGAAATCTTCTCAAGGAGTATTTAGATGATAATTGTTTACCGATAGCCACTGTTTGGATGTCGCAACTCTTGATAGAGTTGGCCATTAGCAAATCCCTTCGCTGTTTATTAAACTCAGTGGTTGATGAGGATTTTGCTGACAAATTTATTAGAAATAATTACAGAATTTCTTATACAAAAGACATTTTAGTTATATGTTTTTCTAGGGCTAGGGATCTTGGTAGCTATCTAAATAAATATAAAAAGACTAGCTTCTCTTCTAGAGAAACCCTAGATGATGATTTTTTTAAATTAAAAGAAAAAATTTCCATTGACAAAAATCTTGACGAAGCCTTATCTTCACTACCTGGTTTTAAGAAGAGGTGTTTTATCAAAGAGTTTAGTTTTTACAAGAAGTTAAGACATGATTTTAGACAAGGGAAACATTCTTTAAATATCAACAGTGTTGCTTCTCGACTGTTAACTTTTGACTATATTTCTAGATTATCAGTGATGGCTGATGAAACTATATCTGATACCCTTAGTGAGACTCGATAATTTTATATTTTTTATTCTTTTTTAGAATTTTGGTTTTTGGGAAGGTTTTTGCTAATTCTTTTTCATAGGGAATAAATTGGTTGGCGACAATAATCAATTTCCCCCTTTTTTTAAGTATGTTCCTACTCTTTTTGAGAAAAGAAATTGTTGCTTGATAACTTACTTCCTTGCCGGAATGAAAAGGCGGATTACTGATGATTAAATCATATTTCTTTTTGGGCAAATTTTCCTTGGCCGCAAAAACATGGGCATTATTAATTTGATTGATTTGGATGTTTTTTCGACTGGAGGCGATTGCCAGTAAATCGATATCGGTCATATCTACCCAAGCTGCGCCTAGTTTAGCCAAAAATATACCAATAATTCCGTAACCGCAACCCCAATCAAGAACATCTTTATTAGCAAAGTTTTTGATGGTTTTTAGAAGCATTTTTGTCCCTTCATCAACTTCTTTATAAGAAAAAACTCCAGGGAGAGTGTGAAAAGAAAATTTTTTTCGGGATAAGATGGTTTTTATTTTATACCAGCTGTTCGGTTTAATCCCTGGTTCATTTTCCCATTTAGGGCTAGTTCTTGTCGATTGAGTTTTTCTTGCTCTGATGAGGCGATTACCTTTTCTGTAGGCCAGAACCTCTTGGTTGTTAAACTTAGAAGAAATGTCTTTGGCGGCCGACTTTACTCCCTGGTTTTTATTACCCACCAACCAGAATTGCCCACCCCTTTTAAGAAAATCATAGCCTTCGATTATTAAACGACGATAAAAATTTCTCCCCCTAAACAATTGACCGTTAATGATGATGTTGTCAAAGCAAGATTGATACTGATTGCCTAAGGGTATTTTTGAGATTATCTTGATTCTATCGAGCTGGTTGGTACTTATTAATTCTTGAAGTTCTGTCAGCGAGAAACTGTTTTGAGGATAAAGAAAAAATTGATTATTGGGAAATTTATTAGCGAGGGTGATTAATAATTGTCCGTTTTCAGGATTAACTAAAAGATTTTTATCCCCTTTTTGGGGGAGAAAAAACTGCTGGATAAGCTCTTGGCAAAAAATTTTTTCCTGGCCCAAAATATCTTTAATCATTTGCTAAGAAGAATTTTTTAGAAAAATTTCCCCAAAAGAGAAAAGTAAAAACATTATTCATTTCGGTGATAAAATCGAAAACGATGTTAGAGTTTCTAAAGAATTTGGCTGGAAAGATGGAATTCTTTTTAATTATTATAAAGGATAATCCCCTCTTTTTATAGTTAGATTTTTAGATTAACAAAGGAATATGTAGCGTTTTAGTGTTAAGAGAACTATTTTTTGCGGTCATATTAGGATATCTGAACGAAATTTTTCTTCTGGTTACCGAAAGGATTGGATGTTTTCCATCCTCCAGGTGGAATAACTATGGACTTCTTCTTTGGATATTCTGGCCTCCTATATTATAATGGAGTGGGAAGTTGGAGGTTGGAATAGAGAACTTTAAGGCTCTCAAAGTCAACATCAGGCTCAATTTTCTTGTTGCAGAACAAGTCCTTTAGGGGGAGCTCTAGTAAATATAAAAGTTTCGGATACTATCCATCTCGTGGAGCCAATTGAGATTTAATATCCCCTTGAAAATCCCAGGTGTGTCTACCTAGTCCACTCCGGGAGTGGGTAACGGGGAAAAATTGCGGGAGCAAACTTAAACAAGTTAGAAGGAAAACGTTGTTACTTTTTTTTCTATTTCTTTCTTTACTTTTTCCCATTTAACCTTTTTATGCATTTTGGGTATTGGTTGTTGTTCGGCATCTTTAAAGTAAACTAGTGATTTTAAAATGTGGGTTTTACTAAAATCGGAGTGACGGTATTTTTTATCTAATTTTTTAAATAACTCTTTAAGAGAATATTCGTTAAGAATAAAATATAAGTCAATAAAATCCTTCTTATTTCCCCGTATTCCAATTGTCTGTAACTTGGTGCAAGCAATATCAATCACTGAACTGATTCTGGTGCCTTGCCAATTCATAGTCGGTTTCAAAAGTGGATAGGGATAACCGAGAAATTGAATTTGGACACCTTTTAAAAAGGCATTTAAGGTGTTTTTATCTAGTTGTAAGTCTTTTAGTTTGCCAAATTTTTCCAGTTCCGGCTGGAGCTGTTTAGGGTCGAAATCATTTTGGTTAAAGAAGTCTAAATCAATTGATTCCCGGTGACCGAGTTGCAAGGACAAAGCGGTACCGCCAGATAAATAAAATTCTTTTAAGAATTTTGATCTTTCTTTTTGGAATGTTTTAATTAATTCTTTAGTTTTTGTCGGCAGTGTTTTGGGGTAAATTTTACTCATTGTAAATAAAGCCGCCAAAAAATATTTGACTTTGGGTCAAGGTTAAAAGCGGGTAATTGCCTTTTAAGTTTTTCTTTATCAACCCTTTTTAATAACCAGGCAACTGCTTTCTGGTCACCCTTTTCTAAAAGAGTTTTGGCAATATAATCATGATTGTTTTCCCAACTTAACCAAGATAAATCATCGCCCCAAAAGTATTTTTGGACATATTTAGGCAATGGAGTTTTCATGCTTAGTTGTCTTGTATTATAGCAGATTGGGCCCTGAATTTCGGCTAACGTCCAAACCGAGGAGCCGTTGGGTTTTTAATATAACTTGATTGTGTTTTCGGCTTCAGGTTTGTTAAAATTACTCTAATGTTTAGGGTTAGCTTCTACACTTCAGCGAGAAAAGTTTCTCCGGTAAAAGAATTCTTAGACTCATGTCAATCAAGGTTAAGAGTAAAAATTCTTCGGCAGTTTCAGTATATCCAAGAATTTGGCTTAAGCCCTGTTATTCCTAATCTTAAGAAGATTAAAAATACTTCTTTATGGGAACTGCGAATACTTGGGAAAGATAATATTCGAATTATTTGCGCCTCATTTTCCCAAAAGGAAATTAAGGTGATTCATATTTTTAAGAAGAAGAAGCGGAAAACGCCTCTCAAAGAACTTAATTTGGCCTTAAAAAGATATCAAGAAATACTTGACAGTTGATATCTAATAAGGTATTATACCTGTAATATAATACATCTGTAATATGAAAGACACATCTTTAAACGACTATCTAAAAGAACAATTAAAAGACCCTGATTTTAAGAAGGAGTGGGAGAAAAATGAGGCGGCCTATCAAGTAACCAGGGCGCTTATTAAAGCTCGCTTAGAAGACAAGATTTCCCAAAGAGAGTTGGCTAAAAGAGCTGGAACCACTCAGGCAGTGATTTCAAGGATTGAAAACATGAATGTTAGCCCCTCTATTGGCCTACTTCAGCGAATTGCTGGTTCTCTAGGAAGGAAACTAGAAATTAGATTTACCTAGAAAAAGTTTAAAAATCGTTCCAGCGTTTGAGCCAAAGAGGATTTTTTTAGCAAAGGGCCAAAGCTGTTACACGCCAGGGGCGTGGGGGAATCCAGTTAGTTATTTTTCTCCTAGCCCCGATAGCAGGCTTAATAGCATGTCTTCTGCCTCTTCGCGATTTAGGTAGCCTTCTTTGCCCAGATTACTATTAATAGGAACAATGAAATGGTCTATAAAAGTAAGTTCCCCCTGGCGGCTGGTCTGAGTAATGGTTTTGAATTTGGTTAGCGATTGGCAAAAAAAATCTTGCGCTTGGCAGGCAATGCAGGGCCGTGAGCAAATTCCCGGTGATTAAGTAGTTTTTTACCTGTATTGCCTGAAGAAGCCGACCCTCAATTGGATAGTCTTCTTTTTCAAAGGCGTTGGCAGGCAGCCTAAACCGGGTGTCGGAGCCACCACCGCCCAATTGAGTGGTTCTGGTTGATCCATCGGGGTTTTTTATTTTAATAATTTCGTTTTTATTTTCGGTCTTGGATTTGTTTTTGACTATGAGGGGTGGGAGGCAGTAAACGGCGGGATATGTCTTATTAAATTTACCTAATTGATATTTCACTTTTGATTCTTGTATTTGCCTAACGGCTTGTTGAGAGGCTTTGGTAATTTTTTCTAGGGCCTCATTCATTTGGATTTCATCAACGCCTCGTTTCTTGGCCTCGGCCCTGACTAGGGGGTTTTGAAAGACATCTTTGAGCGTCATGTTGTTGACTGCTCCCGGAACAGGAACATTAACCAAGCCTTCTGTAAACTGGTTAGCCAAGTTCTCCAGCCCCTGAGAGGCAATTTCTTCTTCTTGATAATCGGCAATAGCAATATCTGTCCAGAAGTCACATTCTTCCGGCAGGAGTTGATTGACTTTTTCTCTATGAGCCTTAATTTCTTCGACACTAAAGCCTTTTAGCAGTCCGGCCTGGGCGAATTGAACCATCACATCGTAAAAGTCGGCCATTTT
>CAZFDQ010000138.1:0-11514 GCA_964518205.1 uncultured Pseudomonadota bacterium
CACATACCACGGTCCATCAGAAAGCCTCATACCTTTTCTTTGTCCAATTGTGTAATACCAAAACCCTTCATGTTCTCCAATTTTTTTACCCGTTTCAAATTCAACAAAGTTACCCTTTTTTGTTCCAAGATGATGTTTTATAAAGTCAGAAAATTTAATCTTTCCAAGAAAACAAATTCCTTGACTATCTTTTCTTTGCTTATTCGGCAAATCATATTCTTCAGCCAACTCTCGCACTTCTTGTTTTGTTAAATTGCCAAGAGGAAAAATAATTCGAGATAACTGATCTTGCGTTAAATGGGATAAAAAATAAGTTTGATCTTTTACTGGGTCTTTTGCTTTTTTAAGAACAAATAAATCCCCGACCTTTTCTATATCAGCATAATGACCAGTTGCAATCTTATCAAACTCCGTGCCAATATGCTCAAAAAAAGCACCAAACTTTATTCGCTTGTTACAAAAAAGATCTGGGCTTGGAGTTCTTCCCTTTTTGACTTCAGCGATTGTATAAGAGACAACACGATCCCAATACTCTTTTTGTAGGCAGATTACTTTTAACGGAACGCCTGCTTGTTTGCAAACAGATTCCACAAAAGACAAATCTTGCTCCCAAGGACAATTACCCAAAAAAGCAAGTTCATCTTCAAGCCAAATTTTAAGGTAAAAGGCGGTAATCTCATGCCCTTGATCTTTAAGAAGTCTCAAAGCCACAGAACTATCTACACCACCAGAAATTAATACGGCTATTTTCATTTTTTATATTTTGTTTAACAAAAAAGCCCCTAAATTACTAACATATCTATATATATTATTTTAACAAATAGAAATGATCCAACAAATTTAGGAACTAAAACTAGTTATTTTGAATCTATTTTAAATTAACAAACCAGCAATTGCAGCATTAAGTAAGTTTACCAAAGTACCTCCAAGCAAGGCGCGCATGCCAAATTTACTCAAAATAGCTCGTTTATTTGGTGCCATTGCACTAATACCACCAATCAAAATTCCAATAACAGAAATATTAGAAAAACCACAAAGTGCATAAGTTAAAATTATTTTAGCCCGTTCAGCCAAATCAATTTTTACAAAACTTAGATAAGCAATAAATTCATTAAGTACGAGTTTTTGGCCAAGTAATGTTCCAGCAGATGATGCTTGTTCTGATGAAATCCCCAAAAGATACGCAACACTTGAAAACAATTTTGCAAACAAAACGTTAAGATCATAACCCGTAAAATTAATTAAAAAATAATCTACCATTGACATTAAACTTAAAAATGCAATCAACATTGCAGCCATGGCAGCAGCAAGTTTCATACCATCCATTGTTCCAATAGAAATTGCATCCAAAACATTTGCTCCATCTTTTTCTGAACTAATGGAATTTCCAGCTCCTGTTTCTGGTACTTTTGTTTCTGGAACCAAAATTTTTGAAATAAGCAAAGAACCTGGAATGGACATAACAGATGCAGTTAAAAGATGAATCATAGGAACACCAATAGAACCATAAACAGCCATTACTGATGCTGATATGGTTGACATACCTGCAATCATTACAGCTAACATCTCAGAATCTGTCATGCCTTTTACATATTTTTTAACCATCAAAGGAGACTCCAAAGGCCCAAGCATGCTGTTTGCTGTAGCACATAAGGTTTCAGCACCTGAAGACCCAACTAAAGGCATTAAAAAAAATGAAATAATTTTCACAAAAAACTGTATGATTCCCAAATAGGACAATAAGGACATTAATGCACCAAAAAAAATTACTACAGGAACAACTTTTACAGCAAAAATATATCCCCAAGAACCTGTTGCATCCCCTAAATTACCAAACATAAAATTGATACCCGCATCGGCAAAACTATAAAGTTTGCTAAACCCAGCAGCAAGAGCATTAAAAGCTCTAAACCCTATTTCTGTTTTTAAAACAAACAATCCTAATGTAAATTGCAAAGCAAGTGCACCAACAACACTACGCACATTAATTCTTTTTTTATTGTTTGAAAATATAAAAGCAACTAACAAAAAAACAAGAATACCTATCAAACTAAGGTAGTGATTATCCTTCAGAAAGTATTCAAACACAATCTTCTCCTATAGTAAAAAAACAATACAAGTTATTAGGCACAATAGTTCTTTGAGTGTTATATATTTCACATTTAGGCATATAATGCGCAAATCGTCATCCTGAATTTGTTTCAGGATCCAATAAAAACAATTAATGCCTAATTATAAAATTTATCTACATTCTATTACAACTGTGGATCCAGAAACAAGTTCAGGATGACAACCGGATCAAAGTCCGGGATGACGACCAACTTGTAATAGCTTACTATTGCAAATATCATAAACACTTTGGACAGTTGTAAAACAAGTTCAGGATAGCAACATCAATAATACAATATCTCTTCTAATTCAAAGACAATCCAACTTCAAACTCATATTAAAAAAATGAAACCATCAAAACAAAAACTTAAAAATAATATACTCCGAAAAATTAAAAATAACAGTCTTGAAATTTATAAATTTTATGATTCGAAGGCAATTATTTAGATTTTAAAAATTCAGATTCTTGCTTTCTACGCTGTTCGCGATCCCAATCCATTAACGGATTGATAAGATCGTTCATAACGCCTTCCATAATAATATCTAATTTTTTTAAAGTAAGATTGATACGATGATCTGAAATTCTATTTTGAGGATAATTATAAGTTCTAATTTTTTCTGAACGCTCACCCATTCCAACTTGTTGTTTTCGCTGAGCACTTATTTCTGCTTCTTGTCTTTCTTTTTCTGCTTGCAGTAAACGAGAACGTAACACCTTCATCGCCTTTGCTTTATTTTTTATTTGCGAACGTTCATCCTGACAAGAAACTACAACTCCAGTTGGAACGTGTGTAATCCTAACAGCTGAATCTGTTGTATTTACATGTTGCCCACCAGCACCACTGGCACGAAAAACATCAATACGTAAATCTTGAGGATTAATATCAAAATCTACCTCTTCAGCTTCAGGCAACACCGCAACCGTTACGGTTGAAGTATGAATACGCCCAGAACCCTCTGTGGCTGGAACACGCTGAACCCTATGAACTCCAGATTCAAACTTTAAATATTTATAAACATTCTTACCTTTGATATGAGCAACCAACTCTTTGTATCCACCAATATCTGTTGAATGGGTATCCACTACAGAAATATTCCAACCTTTTGATAAAGCATAATTGCTATACATTCTAAAAAGATCTGAGACAAAAAGAGCAGCCTCTTGCCCGCCTGCACCCGCACGAATTTCTATAAATACAGAACGCTCATCACGTTCATCGACAGGATAAAGCAAATCTTCTAATTGCTTTTCAAGCTCTTGCAATTTAGCTTTATTCTCTGCAACTTCTTCTTCAAAAAGTTCTTTCATCTGCTCATCAGTTTCCTGTTCTAATTGAACTTGAGAATCTGCAATAGCCGACTCTAAATCAACTATTTCTTTATGAGAAGCAATTAGCTGAGAATATTGAGATGATTTTCTTTGTAATTGAGCACGATCTTTTTTATCTAAAGAAGTATCAGAAAGTTTTTGAATAATTTCCTGATACTCCTTTTCTATCGCGCTCCAATCTAGATCAAACATAAACGTTTGTACTCTTATGATCAGAAACTATTTATTTTTCTTAGCGTTTTCATAACGCTTTTGGAATTTTTCAATTCTTCCAGCAGTATCAACAAATTTTTGTGTACCAGTAAAAAAAGGATGACAAGCAGAACAAATATCTACATCAATTTCTTTAGAAGTAGTAGTTGTTTTAAATGTGTTTCCACACACACAATGTGCTGTTACCTCATTAACTGTAGGATGTATCTTTTTTTTCATAATCTAAATACCTCTATTTTATGCCTTTTTGCTTGTGTTTTTCTTTTAATTCATCAATTAATTTTACAGGAACAACTTCAACACCCCTATTTTTTCCTAAATAATAGGAAGCAAAATCGGACCATAAAATCATATGAAACAACTGCCCTTCCCAATTATCCTCTAAAACTGGCGGTTTGTAAAGTACTACACCTTGCTCTTTAAGTAATTCACTAGTCGAATTGATCGCAATACTTAGATGAGAAGGTAAAAAATCGGAATAAAAAAGCATTACAAAAGGCTTTAATTCTTTAACTTTTTTACTATCTGTAAACCCAACAAGCAGATTATGACAACATTCAGGAAAATCCGAAAATACCGCTCGAACCTTACTATTTTCGTTAAATTGAGTTTGTGCTCTGTAGGCAAAAGCAGCACTATCACCACTTACACCCCAAACATGGAAAAAGTCATAATTTTCAACTGCATACAAAAAATCGCTAAAATATCCTTCATCTTCAAATTTTGGAATATACAAATCAGCCTGCTTTTGAAAAGTCGGAATTATATCTTCTATTGCTGACATTATTCCCATCAAATCAAACAAGCCCAAAATAATACCTAAAAAATGCCCTAATGCTGCTCTTGGCTGAACAGATTCTGGCAACAAAATGCGTGGTATATTCTTGCTTTCAGCTATTTCTAATGCTTTACCATCATGAGAAATGACGATTGTTGGAATAAATTTTTCTGCTAATTTTTCAAACGCATCAATTGTCTCCCATGTATTTCCAGAATAAGAAACAACAATAGCCAATGTATCTGTATCAACAAAAGCGGGAACCGTAGGAGAATCTAATACAAAAGTAGGAATATTAGATTTTTTGTCTAAAAAAGTTTTTACAATACGCCCCGCAATTCCAGATCCACCCATTCCCAAGAAAACAATTTTTTTTATATTTTTTGGTAATCGCTCAGAATTATTGTAATGAAAATCATGAGCTAATTGTAAGCCATCTTTTAATTTCTGCGACCAAAGAGTAAATTCGTCTAACATCTATCACTCCTTATATTCAAAATTTCAACTTCAAGTAAACATATCTAGTATCTAAACCTACAAAGAAAAAAAAGGCAAGACTTAAAATTACTTTATAGGAATTCACTTTAATGCAACACCAGTTACCTGGCGACACAAAGTATTATCTCGACGATAAGAATGAAATCTTTTATCACAAATTGTACAAGAATTATATTCTTTATGAATGTTTTGCGGCTTTAAACCTAATTCTAAAAGCTGGTATTCAACAAAGCATGGAAGATTAAAAAAAAGATCACCCTGACGATCAATAATAAATCGCTCAATAAAAGTAAACGATTCTAAATTTGATACAAAACTTTTTTGTATTTGATAACAACAAACTTTAGCACTTGGTCCAAAATAAACAACCAAATCTGTAAATTTTGAATTAAACTTAGCTTGCATTGTCTGACATGTTTTTTTGATAATGTCTCCAACAGATCCACGCCATCCAGCATGAACAGCTGATACTACATGATGAACAGGATCATAAAAAACCACCGGCAAGCAATCTGCTGTAACAACACCAATTCCAATGTGTCGCTGATTTGTTACAATAAAATCTCCAAGGTGTTCAAATAAACTTAAGTTCGATTTTAAATCAGAAATGTTATCAATAATAATCCCATCAACACCATGTTGTTGTTTTAAAAAAATTAAATATTTAAGATTTAGATTCTCTTGATATTTTAAAAATGATTGAGAATAAGAATCATTATCACCAGATGATTTTACACAACCATCCCTAGCGTCTCCAAAATAAATTAAAAACGAGGAATCGTTGTGTAAAATCATAATTTTTTTATCCTCTAGGCTGCTGCTCTTTTGTATCTTCTTTTGCTTCCATCACAACTCGTTCAGTTTCAACCTCTTTATCTGCAACCCCTTGTTCTTCAGCTTTTTTTCGTAAAAATGTTGGTGTGTCTAGATCTTTAAGATCAAAAGATTCTGCCGATATATTGCTTGATGTCATTTGCATTGCTTCTTCTTGTTCCATCAGCTCTGGTTTATTTTGTACTTTTTGTTCTGGCTTTATTTGTACTTTTTGTTTATACTCTGTTCTAATTTTTGCAGCAACATATTCCTTTTCAGGAACACTAACAGCTTCTTGAACACTTGCTTGGTAAAAGCCTGTTGCAATTACTGTTACCATAATTTCATTGCCAATATTTGGATCAATCACAGAACCCAAAATGATTTCGGCATCCTCTGATACTATATCATGAACAAGGCTAGCAGCTTCGTTTATTTCATGTAATCCAAGGTCTGTATTTCCTGTAATATTAATTAAAACACCTTTTGCACCTTGAATGCTTATATCTTCAAGTAAAGGAGAGCTTATAGCTTTCAGGGCTGCTTGTCTAGCCCTATCTTCGCCTTCGGCACGACCAATACCCATAATTGACATGCCCATATCTTTCATGATTTCTCTAACATCTGCAAAGTCAACATTAATGTGACCAGCTTTTGTAATAATATCAGAAATACCTTTTATAGCTTGGCGTAAAACATCATCAGACATTGCAAAAGCATCAAGCATAGAAATTTTAGGATCGGCTAAATCTAATAATTTTTGATTAGGAACAACAAGATAAGTGTCTACACCTTCTTTAAGACCACCAACCGCTTCTTTTGCATGAGTTAATCTTCGCTTACCTTCAAATATAAAAGGTTCTGTAACAATAGCTACAGTTAAAATACCTAGCTCTTTTGCTGCTTGAGCAATAACAGGCAATGCTCCAGAACCAGTTCCACCACCCAAACCTGCAGTTAAGAATAAAATGTCTGCATCTTGAACATGTTTAAGAATCGCTTCCAAATCCTCTTCGGCTGCACGTCGACCAATATCTGGATTTGAACCAGCACCAAGACCTTTTGTGATTTTAACACCTAATTGAACTTTGCAATCTGCCTTAGAAAGTTCCAATGCTTGCGCATCGGTATTTGCAACAATAAAGTCAACTGTATCTAGCTCACTACTAGAAATCATGCTATTAACAGCATTTCCCCCCGCACCTCCAACCCCAATAACCTTGAGGCATGCCCCTAATTTTTCCCGTTTTTCTTCTTCCAGATTCAACTCAATCATAATCTCCTTTCATTTACTTTTTATACTATATAAAATCGTAAATCCATGATTTCATTCTTTTAAAAACAGTTTTAAAAATTGAATCACTATCACTTACTTTAAATTCTAAGTCATTTTGCCCCGCAGCATAAAGCAATAATCCATAACCAGTTGAATAAATTGGACTTTTTAATAAATCTGGAATTTGATAATTTTGCTCATCTTGAGTTTGATAACAATCAGGAACGCCTACCCGAGCTTGCATTTTAAATTTCTTGGCAGCAAGTTCTTGCATTCCAGCAAGCAAAGAACCCCCTCCAGTCAACACTAATCCTGAAGGCATAAAAGCTTTTAAGCGATATTTAACTAATTCTTCACAAAGTAAATCAAAAATTTCTGATGCTCTTGGATTTAATATTTCATACAAAGAATAAGCATCTACAATTTTGTTTCCACCAACATAACCCAATTCAACATTGACTTCATCTTTATCTAAATCAAAAAATTTATCTTCCCAAACAAACCCATAACGTTTTTTTAATTCTTCAGCCCTTGCAATTGGAACACCTAAACCAATGGCCATATCATTTGTAAAATGATTTCCAGCAACAGGCAAGACTTTTGAATGCATAATGCGACCATCTTTATAGATTGCAAAATCAGAAGTTCCACCTCCAATATCCAAAATGCCCACACCAAGTTCTTTTTCTGCCGGAGTAAGAACAGCATCAGCTGAAGCCAATTGTTCCAAAACAATATCGGCAACTTGCACGCCAGCAAGTTCGCATGATTTTATTATATTTTGAGCAGAAGAAACAGCTCCCGTAATAATATGAACTTGTGCTTCTAAACGCACACCACTCATGCCCAAAGAATCTAAAACATATTCTTGACCATCAATTTTAAAATATTGCGGTAACACATGCAAAATTTCTTGATCTTTTGGGATAGCAACAGCTTTTGCTGCCTCAATTACACGATCAATATCATCCTGTATTACATCTTTATTTTTTATAGCAACTACACCGGTTGAATTTAAAGCTTTAATGTGTCCACCAGAAATACCAACCGAAACCGTATCTATTTTTACACCGGCCATCTCTTCAGCTTGCTGCATAGATTTTTTTATCGAATCAACGGTTTTAGCAATGTTTACAACAACACCTTTTTTTAAACCATAAGATGGATGCTGCCCCAAACCAATAAGTTCAATTTTTCCAGCAACATCTAAAGCTCCTATTAAAACGCAAATTTTTGTAGTACCTATATCAATTGCCGCTACAATATTTGATAACATCTTTCTTCCCATTATCCCCTCCCCCTATTTTGTATGCTTATTGATCTCACGCAAATTCTATTATTGAATCTTAAGTCAAATAAATACCCCTTATTTTTCTTAAATCTACTACTTGTATTTTGACTTAAATACCGACCAATCTTATCCGCCCAACTAATTTTTTTATCATCAAAAAATCGATATGCTTCAACTATTAAATTTGTTTTTAAACCATCTAAATCTTTTTTAGAAGACAACAATATATTTGAATCTTTTTGGTAATCTAAATCATACAAATCCCACATAAACGCAGGAACTCGTTCCAAAAAAGCATTTATGGCACTAAAATTCTTATCTTCAATAAACTCCTGTGCCATATTTACATTATTCAAACACTGCAAATCAAACTCTTTAAAATCATCAAGATTAAATAAGTTTTTATTGTCACATAAAACAAATTTTTCATTAATCTTACAAAAAGGCCTTGCCCCTAAAAGTTTTAATTTACCAACAGTAGGCTCAGAAAAATTCCATTCTGCTTCTTTTATAATTTTGAAATTACTCATTAGTTCTTTATAAAAATTATCTATATTAAAGTGTAAAATTTCTTGGGGGCCAGTTTTAAAAGCTACAAACTCAATTAATTGCTCTTTTAATTTAGTTGAATAAATAGATTCAACAGAAAGCTCGACCTTTTGAGGAGCTAATGCAGACAAAAAACCCTGATTCGTAACAAAGAACAATTTTTTTGAAATAGGAATAAGTGCAAAAAACAACAAAGGTAAAACTACTCCAAAAACACTAGATAACTTAATTATCTTAACTGTTTTTTGTTTTCTCTTCTTCATTACTCTTTCCAACTAATAATTTTTAATTATGAAAACCCGCTCATCTTATCTTAAAACAAAACAAACAGACTCTGCAATAAATCCGTATCTTAGAAGTAAATAATTGCATATAAAAGGAATTATTTTTTTATAGAAAGCTTTTGAGAAACCAAAAACAATAGAATTCCAGCGGCAACAGAAGCATTATAAGAAATATCCGAAGTCCTTTGGGGCAACTTTATCCCAATGCCTTCTTTTTGAATATTTTTAGAAATTCCAATAGCCTCATTGCCAATAACAATACATAAAGGGCTTTTATAATCTACTTTTGTTGCATCTTTAGCCTTTTCAAGTGTCGCCATATAAAACGAATAACCAGTATTTTTTAGCTCTGTTACTGCATTTTGTAAACTTGGCACAAGCCAAATATCAAGATGTTCAGCAAGACCGGCTGAAGACAAAATTGCTGCAGCATTAAGCGGAGCAGCATTTTTTGTACCTAAAACAACCCCATCTATCCCAGTGCAATAAGCCGAACGTAAAATTGCCCCTAAGTTTCTAACATCCTGAATACCATCCAATACTAAAAGAAATGGCTGTCTTTTAGGATCAAAAACTTTTTTGCGAAACGGAAACGGAGCAACCAAAGCCACAAGGCTCATATTATCTTTTGTGCCAGCCATACGATCTAATTGATGCCTCTGAACATACTGAATGTTGGGAATAGATTTTGGCAAATACGATTCAATCCTACTCCAAGTTTTAGGCAAAGGTTTGGTTGTATATAACGAATACAATTTACGCCTTTTAGCTTTGAGCATCTCAATAATAGAATGAGCACCACAAATTACATCATACTTTAATGTTTTTGTCTGTTTTTTTGTTTTCTTGGCTGACATATCTTATTCAATCAAAATTTAAAAAATACTAAATTCAAATTTCACACAAACGAGCTTAAGGTTTATAATAAAAGTAAAAGTCACAAAAAACAATTTTTCAACTTAAAACTACCAAAACCAAAAGAAAATAGGATAAATAATGTACATAGTAGAAGGTAATATAGGTGTCGGAAAATCAACATTTTTAAAGCTTATCAATCAACATCTTCCAAAAATAAATGTTTCAACGGAACCCTTGAGCAACTGGGCAAAACAAATATACGGGCAGTCTCTGCTAGAAAATTTTTATAAAGATCCTAAAAGATGGGCCTTTACACTAGAAACATTGGCTATGATTTGTCGAGCCAAAGACCATACGCATGAACAAGAAAATAATAATCCAAATACCCTAATGGAGCGTTCAATCTATTCTGGACACTACTGTTTTTCTATAAATGGCTATGAAAATGGTTATTTCACACAAATAGAATGGGGGATTTATAACAAATGGGCAGACTTTTTGCTCCACCAAAAGTGCCAACCACCTCACGGCTTTATTTACCTCAAGGCAGATCCATCTACTTGCTTTGACCGCGTTAAAAAAAGAAACCGCTTAAGCGAGAAAAATCTAACCTTAGCTTATTTAAAACTAATTGATCAAAAGCATGAAAAATTCTTGATACAAAAAGATGGAGTATATGAAAAACTTAAAAATATCCCTGTTTTAGTTTTAGACTGCAATCAAGAATTTGAACAAAACGAAGCTAATATGCAAAAACATGTATACAAAGTAAAAACATTTTTACAAGGAACACAAAACACTCAAACAACAATACTTCCAACTCAATCAGAAAAAACTCAAATCTTATAAATTTAAATAGGCAGGTTTTCCTGCCCATTTTTTATATTCTTTTTTTCTTGCTCTTATTTTTAGCTAAAACTTTTTTGTTGTTCTTTTTCTTACTATCTTTGTTTAATGCCAACTCTTTAAATTTTTTACCATTCTTTTTACCTTTAGCAACCTTTTTGCTCTTCTCTTTTTTTTCTTTTACTTGCTTAACCGTCATCATGTTTTTCTTAAGTTTTCCTTTTAAAAGTTTTGCATCTAACTGAGTATTAAGTGGTTGCAAAGAATGCCATTTTCCAATTTTAAAAGCACAAAGATTATAGGGTGTTTTTACAATCTCAATTGTTGCACCGTCTTTTATTTTTATAAATCCATCATGATCTTTAGCGTCTTTTATAAAGTAAACCTCATTACTACTTTTAGTAACCTTATCATTAGCACCAACTCGTTCATTTTTTGTATTTGTTGTTCTCTTCCATAATTCTCCCCAAAATGTTTGAAGAGAATTCTTTTTATATTCAGAATCTGGCGCTTGAGCATCTTTCCATTGACCATGAGCAACCAGTTTTATCCAAACCTCATCTGTTGACTTTGCTTCAGATAATTCTTTAATCCAACCTGTTTCTTCTTCTTTTTTTTCGTTATCCAACCAAGATCGTCTTCCGTTCCCCAAATTATCTTTTTTTGCTT
>CAZFDQ010000139.1:0-2368 GCA_964518205.1 uncultured Pseudomonadota bacterium
TGTTTTAACATACATGCAAGCTGATGATAGTGTGTTAGAAGACTATATCATATATGACCTTCAAGAAATGGCAGATGTTGGTTCTAATGATAATTTAAAAATTTTAGCTCAAGTTGATGTTTCTTCAGATGGTCCTTTAGATGAGCCTGCAACAGGAACTAGGCGTTATTATGTAACTCCGGGAGGATTAACTTATTCTGATTTTGATTTTGAAATGGGAAATGATGTTGTTCAAGAGCTTGTTGATGCAATGGCATGGGTTGTTAATGATTATCCTGCCGATCATTATATGCTTATTATATATGGGCATGGAAGTGGGGTAGAAGATCCGAATTCTAGTAGGGGTCTTTTGTTTGACGAAACTCAAGATTCTTACATGACCAATCCACAATTGGCAGAAGCATTGGGAAAAATAAAAGATGAAGTTTTAGGTGGAAAAAAATTAGATTTGTTGGCTATAGCTGGTTGTACTTCTTCTTATATTGAACTTGCATATCAGGTTGCAGATTATGTAGATTTTTATGTAGCTTCTCAAGAGGAAATGTTGGTTTTAGGTTTGGAGAATAAAGGTTTTTTAAGTCGGTTAGCAACTGGATCTCACACAACAAAAGAGGCGGCAGGATATATTGTTCAAGCATACGAAGATTATTATGGTAGTTTAATTGATTATAATACTTTAACTGCTACAGATTTAAGCCTTATTAATGCACTATATAGTGAGGTAGAGAGTTTAGCTTATTGGTTGAAAGAAATTAAAAGAATAGATGGAACTCGGGCAAATGAGCTTATTAATGAATCTAGAAATAATTGTATTCAATTTTGGAATTCAAAAGAGATAGACCTTCATTCTTTTTTATACGAACTTTTTAGGTGTTGGGGAAGAGGTTCTTATTCTTATAGATTTGGTAGACCAGAAGCGCATGGTCGACATTCAAGACCGCAAGTTCCAACATCTGTTTCTAGGATTCCTTTAGACTATTGTAGAGCTGCTGCTAATCTTAAAAAGACGGCAGGTAGAGGGATGAGACTATTTAATTCTTTGGTTACAGCAAAGACAATTGGATCTGATTATACAGGTTCAGGAGGGCTATCGATTTATTATCCAAATCCAAAAGAAGGGGATACAATACATAACTCTTATTCTACTTTAAAATTTGTTACAAATGGTGGTCAATGGCTTGAATTTTTGGAGGGAGAGGTTGGTTAAAAAGAGAGGTGGAGAGATGAGAAAGCAAACATTTTTTTTATTATTCATAGCTACTTTTTTAATTCGCTCACTTTGTGCAACTGCCGATTGGACAATTTTAAGCTACATCCAATCGGATAACAATTTGTATGATTATGTATTAAGAGATTTATCAGAAATGTCTGCTGTTGGTTCTAATGAAAGATTAAATATTATTGCTCAAATAGATATCCCTGAAAATAATGGAACATGGCGCTATAAAGTTGATAAAGGAGAATTAACTCTTGATACTTATTTAGAAAGTGAAATGGGACAAAATGTTACGCAAGAAGTTGTTGATGCTATGCATTGGGCAAAAAACAATTATCCTGCAAAACATTACATGCTAATTTTATCTGGACATGGTAGTGGTGTAATTGATCCAAATTGGGGTAGATTGCGAGGAATTTTATTTGATGATTCCGATGAAACATATATGAATAATCAGCAACTTGCTTTTGCTATGAATCAAATAAAAACAAATGTCTTGGCTGGCTGTAAGCTTGATGTTTTAGGAATGGATTCATGTTTGATGGCAATGTTTGAAGTTGCTTATCAGATAAAAGAAAGTGCAAATGTTTTAGTTGCTTCACAGGAGTCTGAAAGTGCACATGGTTGGTATTATTCCTCTTTCTTATCTTATCCTGCTGCTGCTTATTGTACACCTGCACAACTTGCTGGTTATGCAGTTTCTACTTTTGGTCTTTTTTATCAAAATCGTAAAGACCCTTACTACACGCAATCTGCAGTTAGCTTGAGTAACCTTGATTTAATAAAAAATAACATTAATGAAGTTGTTGCTAATTTAAATGCATGTAAAAGGTTAGAACGGAAAAAAATAAATAGAGCTGTTAATAGAGCAAGATCTAATGCTTTAGAGTTTGATTATTCAGATTATATTGATCTTTATTCTTTTTATTCAGATCTTTATAATGAAATAAAAGATTTAGTTCAAAAAATTTCAGGTGAAACCTCTTCTAATGTGAGACCAAGACCATCAGGAAGAAGAAATATTGATGATGCACAAGAACTTAAACGACCAGCTCGCCCAAGACCTAATTCAACACACGCTCGACCAAGTTCTCGTCCAAGGCCTCGCCCAAGACCAAGTTCAACAAGCCCTCGACCAACAAGCCCTCGACC
>CAZFDQ010000140.1:0-2731 GCA_964518205.1 uncultured Pseudomonadota bacterium
AAAAATTTGTTTAAAAATTTTAGATGTAAAAAGTTCTTGTGAACTTGCAAACGTTATTGCATCTGTTGGTTTAGCTCAAAATTTTGCAGCACTTAAAGCCTTAGTTAAAGATGGAATACAAAAAAGCCACATGAAATTACACAGTAAAAACATCGCTATTGCATCTGGAGCAACAAAAGAAACAATAGACTTTATAGCACAAAGAATGATTGAAGAAGATAACATTTCTGTATGCCACGCGAAAGAATTAATAAAAATTTATGCACAAAACTAAACCTGGCATTGTTGGTTACGGATCATATATTCCAAAATATAGAATAAAATCAACAACAATTGCTCAAGCAAACAATCAAGATGTTAATAAAATAAAAAATGGATTATTAATCGAAGAAAAATCTATTCCAGGAAAAGATGAAGATACAGCAACTATTTCTGTTCAAGCATCACAAAATGCATTACTTCGAGCAAATATAAATCCATCAAAGATTGGTGCTATCTATGTTGGAAGTGAAAGTCATCCCTATGCTGTAAAACCAACAGCTACAATTTTAGGTCAAGCAGTAAATTCAAAAAATAATTACAGCGCAGCAGATTTAGAATTTGCCTGCAAAGCTGGAACTGCTACTTTGCAAATTTGCTATGGTCTAGTTAAATCAGAAATGGTTGAATATGGCCTTGCAGTTGGAGCAGATACTTCTCAAGCAGCACCTGAAGATATTTTGGAATATAGTGCAAGTGCTGGTGGTGCTGCATTTATTATTGGAAATAACATAAAAGAAATTGTTGCAACAATAGATGATACTCTTTCTTTTACAACTGATACTCCTGATTTTTGGCGCCGTCCAACTCAACATTACCCTATACATGCAGGAAGATTTACAGGAGAACCAGCATATTTTAGGCATGTAATAACTGCAACTCAAAATATTTTAGATAAAACAAAACTAAAACCAACAGATTTTGATTATGTAATCTTCCATCAACCAAATGGAAAGTTTCCTTTAGCTGCTGCAAAAAAATTAGGATTTTCAAAAGAACAAATTTTTCCAGGATTGCTTGTTTCAAAAATAGGAAATACTTACAGCGCAAGTTCTCCAATAAGCCTTACTGCTGTTTTAGACATTGCACAACCAAACCAAAAAATATTGCTTACCAGTTATGGCAGCGGAAGCGGAAGCGACAGTTTTATTTTTACAACAACAAATATTTTAAAAGAAAAACAAAACTTGGCACCAACAACACAAAGTTACATCGATAAAAAAACATACTTAAGTTATTCACAATACTTAAAGCACATGGAGTTAATTTCATAATGAAAATTGCAGTACTAGGTATTTCTTGTACAAAATTTGGCGAATTATGGGATAAAAGTTTACAAGACCTATTAGCCGAAGCACAGCTTAAAGCATTACAAGATGCACAAATTAACGCCTCACAAATTGATGCTATTTTTACAGGCAACATGTGTGCTGGAATGTTTTCGGGACAATTACATCTTGGTGCAATGGCTACAGAAATTTTAAATATAAATTGCCCTAGCATTACAGTTGAAGGGGCTTGTGGTTCTGGGGGTCTTGCTTTGCGCCAAGGTATTTTAGCAATAGAAAGTGGAAGTGCACAAGTTGTTTTGGTCAACGGCGTTGAAAAAATGTCAGATCTTAATTCCATGCAAATTTCTACAGGCTTAATGGCTGCAGCAAATGAACAAGAAGAACATTTTATTGGCGCAACATTTCCAGGAATTAACGCACTTGTTGCAAAATCTTATATGCATGAATTTAATTTAACAAGAAATCAACTATCTCACGTAAGCATTAAAAATCATAAACATGGTTCTTTAAATCCTCTTGCTCACTTTCAAAGAGAAATCACACTTGAAACTGTAAGCAATTCACAAATGGTTGCTGATCCGTTAACTGTTTTTGACTGTCCACCAATATCAGATGGGGCGGCATCAATTATTTTAAGCTCAGAAAGTTTTGCAAAAAAACATATACAACAAAAACCTGTTTATATTATAGGTTCGGGTCAATCAACAGATAGCCTTGTTTTAAGCAAGCGAGAAAGTTTTACAGAATTTAAAGCAACACAACTTGCGGCACAAAAAGCTTACAAGATGGCAAAAGCAAAACCCGAAAACATCGATTTAGTTGAGCTTCACGATGGTTTTACAATTTTAGAAATTATAACTTTAGAGGATCTTGGATTTTATAAAAAAGGAAACGCAGGGATTGCAACTCAAAACGGTGAAACTATGTTAAACGCAAAGATTAGTGTAAATCCTTCTGGCGGATTAAAGGCGAAAGGACATCCCGTAGGAGCAACCGGAATCTCTCAAGCATATGAAGTAGTAAAGCAGTTACGTAATGAAGCAAAAAACAACCAAGTTAAAAATGCAAAAATTGGTTTAACCCATAACATGGGAGGATGCGGAACAACTTCCGTTGTTCACATTTTTAGTGTGGAGTAAAAATGTTTGAAACAAGCCCCATCTTACGCTGGCGAAATTATCTTGAAAAATATCAACTTCAGGGTAATCAATGCATGAAATGCAATAAGATATATTACCCTAAAAAATATCTATGCACATGTGGATCGAAACAATTTAAACCTATAAACTTGTCCGGAAAAGGCAAACTTTTAACATTCACTCAAATAACAATGCCACCGACTGCATTTAAAAAATTCGCCCCATATTGCATTGGTATCGTTCAACTAGAACAAGGTCCTA
>CAZFDQ010000141.1:0-6685 GCA_964518205.1 uncultured Pseudomonadota bacterium
CGAAAAAGCACTTGAAGAAACTCCTGGTTCAAAGGCTTATATAAAGTTCAAAGAACTTAAAAAAATATGGAAAGTTCCACTAAAATTCTTCCACGCAGAAGAAACAAGCAAAATCTTAGAATTCTTCAAGCCTTTGGCTTTGCTAGAAAAAACTGAATGGATATTACAGTTAAAAGGCAAAGATAAACAAACTTCAGCAACAGGAACATTGACTTTGTGTAACAAGATTGTTGCAATAGGAAAATCATTAATGACCGTTCAACGATATAAAGGTCTTGGTGAAATGAATCCCGATCAACTTTGGGAAACCACAATGGATCCAAAAACTCGTAGGTTTGTTCAAGTTACTATAGAAGATGCATTAAAAGCCGATCAATGGTTTACATCTTTGATGGGTGATGTTGTTGAAGATAGAAAACAATACATCGAAAAACATGCACACTTTGTAAGAAATTTGGATGTCTAAAAATAATTTATTTGCTTAACCCTTTTATTATCATTTGCCAGAGCAATAGAATAAAGCATATCAGTCGTCATCCTGAAACAAGTTCAGGATGACGACTGATAGACCATATTAACAAGTTTTATAACTACTTGCTTATCCCAAACTCGCGTTAAAAGATAAGGGCCCATCGTTTCACAAAACGATGGCCCCTTATCTTTTAAAACTTTATTTGGCTCAACTCAAAAAAGCACCTATCAATAAATTTTTAGCCTCACAATAGCTCATGCCACGGCTTTGAAGATAGAATAACTGCTCTTCATCCAATTTACTTACAGCAGCACCGTGTTTGCATTTAACATCATCGGCATTGACTTCAAGTTTTGGAATAGAAATTGCTCTTGAATGACAACCAAGTAAAAGATTCTTATTTAACTGACGAACTTCAACTTTCTGCGCTTCTTTGGGTACACGAATTAAGCTGTCACAAACAAGTTGTGATTTTTGACAAAATACGCCTTTAATAACTAAGTCACTTTTTGAATATGCGGCTTGATGGTCTTGCTGCGTTTTGAATCTAAACATTCTATCATGTGTACCATGACAAGCACATCTAACTTTAGCAAAAGAATGTTCGCCTACAAATTTAAAATTCAATTCTTTTTCAACCATGCCTTGTTGGTTATAAGCAATAAGTGTACCACCATCTGTTGGTAAAACATCATGAGAATCAATAATTTTTAATTCATAATTAAGCGTGGCGCCTTTATTTAAAACAAATTCAATCTTGCTCCTGGTAACATCAAAATCTAATAAATCATCAACAATATCAACATGAACATTTCCTGCTAAAACAAGTTGAATGTTAAGGCTTTCTAAAAAAGCTGCTCCACGCAAACTATTTTTCAAAAGACTTTTTAAACTCAAATTTTGAGCATAACTTTTATCTAAAGTTAGATTAATATTAATACCGTCATTAGCGATTGTAAGATTTTTACTACTTACAGAAACACCAAACTTACTTTTCATCAAAAACTCCCCTTCATCTCCATTTCAATCAACCTATTAATCTCTACGGCATATTCAAACGGAAGTTGCTTTACAAAAGGCTCGATAAAACCATTCACTATTAAATTTCGCGCATCTTGCTGTGATATCCCACGACTCATTAAATAAAAAAGTTTATTATCTGCAATTTTGCTAACTGTTGCTTCGTGCCCAATATCTACTGCTTTTTCTGCAATATCAATGTATGGATATGCATCAGATTGAGACTTATCATCCATCAACAATCCATCACAATGAACATAAGATTTACAATTACTTGCACCTTTTTCAACTTTTATAACTCCTCTAAAACTATTTCTTCCTCCATTACTGCTAATAGATTTTGAAACAATCTTGGAAGTTGTATTTGGTGCGAGGTGAATTGCTTTTGCTCCAGAATCTTGAACTTGATTTTTTATTCCAGCCATAGCCAAAGATAAAACTTCTGCTTTTGCTCCTTTACCTTTTAAAACAACAGCTGGATATTTCATAGTCACGCCACTCCCAACATTGCCATCAATCCATTCGACTATCGCATTTTCATATGCAACAGCACGCTTTGTGACTAAGTTGTAAACATTTTTTGACCAATTCTGAATTGTATAATATCTAACACGTGCGCCTTTGTGTGCAATAATTTCAACAACGGCACTATGCAAAGAGGTTGTTGAATAAGTTGGAGCCGTACATCCCTCAACATAGGTAACACAACTATTTTCATCTGCAATAATCAAAGTTCTTTCAAACTGACCTAAATTTTGCTCATTAATCCTATAATATGCCTGCAAAGGCACCGTAACATGAACTCCTTTTGGCACATAAATAAAACTTCCACCACTCCAAACAGCAGTGTTTAATGCAGCAAACTTGTTGTCCCCAAAAGAAACAACCGTTCCAAAATATTTTTTAAAAAGCTCTGGATGCTTGCGCAAAGCAGTATCGGTATCAACAAAAACAACACCCTTTTCTTCCCATTCTTTTTTTAAATTGTGATATACAACTTCAGATTCATACTGTGCACCAAGTCCACCTAAATGTTCTTGCTCAGCCTTTTTTATGCCCAATTCATCAAATGTATTTGATATGTTTTCAGGAACATTTTCCCAAGATTCTTGCTGATTTTGTGTAGTCTTTAGATAAAAACATAAATCATCAAAATTAAGATTCGAAAGATCCGGCCCCCATTTTTGCATCTCTTTATTTTTAAAAAACTCTAAAGAACGTAAACGTGCTTCCAGCATCCACTTCGGCTCATTTTTTTGTTCAGAAATTGATCTGACTACAAATTCATCAAGGCCTTTTTTTGTTTTGAAAATGTAATTTTGATTTGCACAAGGCATAACACAACCTGCACAATTTGCTTTGCTTTTGTCCATTAAAAATGCTTTATCCCTAGTTAAAACAAGTCAAAAAAGAACGGATACTCAAAAACCTTAAGAGCCCACCAACACTATTTTTAAGTATACACGATGGGTCAAATATTACAATTGGAATTTAATAACCTTCTCGCTCAATCTCAAAAGCCAAATCAGCGCTTCCTGTCTTAATAATTTTTCCATTATCCATAACATGAACAAAATCAGGCTTTAAGAAATTTAAAATTCTTGGGTAGTGAGTAATTACCAAAACTCCTATCTCCGAGTCCTCAGACCTAATTTTGTTGATACTAGAGCATACTGTAGTCAATGCATCCACATCCAAACCAGAGTCAATCTCATCCAAAATCACAAACTTTGGTTGTAAAACTGCCATCTGCAAAATTTCTGCTCGCTTTTTCTCTCCACCAGAAAAACCAACATTAATCGAGCGTTCTACAAAATCTGGTTCGATATTAAGCAGCTCCATTTTTTGCTGCAATAATTCACGAAACCCTTTTAAATCAAGCTTTTTATCGGTTTTATCATACAAAGAATTATAAGCAAGGCGTAAAAAATCTTTAATCTTTACACCCTCAATCTCATACGGATGCTGCATAGCCAAAAACATTCCCAACTGTGCGCGTTTATCAGGAGATAGATCATTTAAATTTTGGCCTAACAGCTCTATTGTACCATCAATAATTTTATACTTTGGATGGCCCATTAGGGCATAGGCTAGAGTGCTTTTACCTGAACCATTTGGTCCCATCAAAGCATGTATCTGGCCTTTTTCTACTTCTAGATCAATGCCATTTAATATTTGCTTATCTTCCACAGACACTAATAATTTCTTGATTGAGAGCAACTTCTTTGTCATTATTATTTCCAATTTCCGCAAATTAATATTACTAATAAGTAGAATACTTCAAAAAAGAAAACATAGCGACAGCTAAAGAAAAACACAAGAAAAAGTTGAAGTTTTACTTTTAAAAAAAGCCGTTCGTAATGAGAGTTCCCCCATCCTTATAGTGAGGGAGACTGTTCTAACCCAAAAACCACAATAGTCAAGGTTCAAACAACCATTTTCAAGGCCTTATGACCTTGCTCTCAAGGCGAACGGCTTTAATTTAATTAACCCACAAAAAAACTATTTTTCTTCGTCGTCACCCATTTCGTGACCAATTAAACCACCAGCAGCACCACCTGTAGCACCGCCAATTACCGCTCCTCCAGTTCCGCCAGCAGCAGCACCAATGCCAGCACCGGTACCCGCACCAATTAATGCTCCTCCTATTGTTTTTTCTTTCTTAGAACAACCAGTTAATAACAAAGTTGCTGTCAATAAACCTATAGCAAACAAAGCCATCCAGATATTTTTACGTTTTTCCATGATTTCCCCTCTTTTTTATCAAAAAAGTTAAACCCAAAGCTTAAATTCCTATTATCAATTATATGCTAATATAAATTAATTGCAGATTGCAAGATTTAAGAAAATCTTTTTTGAATATAAAGAAACCCGCACAAACAAGACTCCAAAACAATAATTTTTTATAAACTTCGAATGAGTGTTATCTATAACCCAATAAAACACCCTTAGGACATTTATGACAGTACTGATAATCGGAATATGGCGCAAAAGAACACCCACAAGATCTACAATATTTTTCTCTAATCAAACTATTTCCACAATATGGACAGCAATTAGCACCTTTTATGTCTATTTTTCGGCTGCAATGAATGCACCATTTTTCATCAAGTTTTCTACGTAATTTTTCATTTTCAGCCAACAAGGTCCTCATTTCTTCTGTCTTTTGGACCCTTTCTTGTTTTTCTCGTTCTTCTTGCTTATCTGTAGCTCTTCCAACTTCTCTTCCAAACCAATTACCAATAAGTCCGCCAACCAAAGTTCCCGCTGTTTTGTTTTTTCTAGCACTCACAACAGAACCAACAGCAGCACCTCCAGCTGCACCAACAGTTCCAGCTGCACTTTCATGCTTACCGCAACTACAAAAAGCCAACATTAAAAATGGGGCACCAAAAACAATTAAATGATTAAATCTTTTCCACATCTTTTTTGCTTGCCCAACCAATTTGACCATAAAATTTCACTTTCAAAAATCCATCTGATTCTTTTTGAATCAAAACTTCACTCGCCTCAGACAATGCTCCAAGTTCTTGGAAATTGTTTCCTGGCCCAGACAAAAGAGCCGCTTTTTTGCTTACAACTATGCCATAATTTTTAAATTCTAAGCGATATCTAATAACAAGCACTGTGCCTAACAAGGCAATTAAAATAAATAAAAAAGAAATTAAAATTTTTCTTTTTCTCTTGTATAAATAGCGCAAATAAACAAACAAAAAAAACCACAACAATAAAAAGCTAGCCTGTAAAGCAAATAAAGGAGCCGCTCTCACCAGTGAAATTGCATAAATTTTTGCTCGAATAAAATACTCAAAAAATTTACCTTTTTCTTTTTTAACTTTACGCAGATTCCTTTTAAGAAGCAAAATATTATCTAATAATTCGCTCCTATTAAAACACTCTGCTTCTTTTTCTGCACGTCTCCAATGAAGCAATGCATAACCAAACTTTTCTAATTTATAAGCACAATTTCCCATGTTATAAAGCACCTGATAACTTGGATCAGGTATTTTTTTGTACATATCATAAGCTGTTTCAAATCCACCCTCTTTATAAAGCCTATTTGCTTTTACAAAAGTTTCTTGAACATCTACTTGCGCAATTAAACACGTACAGATTACACTTAATAAAAGACCCACCTTAAAATTTTTTTTCAAACTCATATCCCGCCCTTTGCTACATTTTCTATTTTACGACTCCAGAGCCTAACAAAAAAAACCAATAAATGCTCTTTTCTAACAATTTATTTTTATTAATATCTACTTTTATGCCTGATGCAAACGATAAACTGGCACATTCGCTCAAATAATTTAAAAAATCTGTAATTTTTTCATGTTTCCAACCAAACTCAAACAACTTATACTCTATCCAATCTTCTGTAACATCTGTTGTATCAACTCCAAACTTTGCAGCTAAATAACTCACAAAAAACTGATGTAATTTATTTGTCTCGTTATTTTTAACTATTGTATCTAATTCTTTTTTAAATTTAGTTAATGATTGTTTTTTTAAGTACCATCCAAATAAATTCTCTTTTAACCAATAAGTCACCGGATCAAAAACCTTTTTAAAATAAAACAAAAATGGCAATAATAATAAAATAAAAAATATCCAAAAAGAAAACTTTCTACTTTCTTGTTTACTCAAGTTTGCTGCTTCTTCTTCAATAAAATGAATATCTTCTTTATAACTCAGTTTTTCGATTTCTTTTTCTTGTTTATCTTTGTCTTTAACTAATGGAGCTGGTGATGCTGAATATTGACCTTCAGGCGGAAGCTTTATATTCAACTCGATAGCTTCTGTTTTGAGTGCTTTATACGCTTTACTGTTTACATCAAAGTAAACAAATTTTTGTTCTGGTATTTTACACTTTCCTGCAACCCCAACTTGTACAACAAATTCAAATCTTTTTTTACCACCAAAATACCCCATTGCTAAGTCTTGTTGCAAATCTGTTTTTGATTCATAAACATTAAATTTATCTGGTAAATTTAACTCTGGAGTTACAATTTGATCAAGATTTCCTTTACCTTCAACTTCCAAACTCAATAAAATAGGTTCATTAATAACAGCTTTTTCTTTATCTACAGTAGCTTTAAAACTCGTAAATTCACCAACTCCATCAACAACACCCTTGTGAGAAGGAAGTTTTTTAACTTTTATCTGTAAACTATTAGAAACTACTTTTTTTTGTTC
>CAZFDQ010000142.1:0-3184 GCA_964518205.1 uncultured Pseudomonadota bacterium
TTTTTTTTGATGTTAAAAAAAAAAAAAAATAAAAAAAAAAAAACCCCCCATTTTTACAAAAGGGGGGGGCTTTTTTCTTAGATTCACACAAAAATATATTTATGTTAGCATAGCTTCTTGCAAAAAAATATTATTATTGTGTTAGGGGTTTTTATGGTTAAAAGAAAATTATTATTGTTTGTTTTACTTATTGTTTCAAATAATTTTTTATTGAGTGTTGGAAAGGATGTTTCTCGAGCAAAATATGATTGTCATGATTTGGATGGAGCAGATTTATCAGAAGGATTTTTTACTGGAACTAAATTTAGAAAACCTTTTTCTGATGAAGAAGAGGTCTTAGATTTTTGTAACAAATCCTTAAATAAAGCAAATTTAACAAGAGTGGTAATACGGTATATGTGCTTAAGAGGTTCGACTTTTTGTGGAGCAACTATGGTGGAAGCAGATTTAAGTTGTTCTCGTGCTTGGGATACTGATTTTTCTGGGGCGAACATGCAACGGGCTGATTTAAGTGGGATTCGTGCTAGTGAAGCAAAATTTCTGAATACAAATCTGAGTGAGGCGAATTTGGCTGAGGATGATTTTGAAAATTCAGATTTTAGTTATGCAAATTTTAGAGATGCAAATTTTCAACCAGATTTTATTAAAATTGGAGAGGCGGCAAAAAAATGGTGGAATGGTGACAAAGAAATGTCTTTTTGGACTTTAATAAGTGATCAAAGAGTTAGATATAGTGATCCTAAACCAGTAAATTTTAAGAATGCAAATTTTACAGGAGTTGATTTGCGCGGTTTGGATTTGAGTGGAATAAATTTTTGTGGTGCTAATTTTTGTAATGTAATTATAGATGATACTACTATTGTTATAGATGCAGACTTTGATAAAGCAATAAATTTAACAAATGATCAGAAAAGATATTTGCATGAAGCTGGTGCAAAAAATGTTCCGATTGAAGTTTATTATGAACTGGATCCAGAAAATTGTAATGTAGGGACAGAAAGTTATGAAGTTGAAGAATTGGTGGATCCTGTTGAGTCATGTATAAGAGGGGTTAAGGTTTGGTGGAGGAGAAATTTTAGAAGTGAGGACTGTGCTGTCCAGGTTGGAAGATGAATTTTTACGTCTTTTTTTCGTGAATTTATTTAGGAGGCAAACATGAAGCCATCAGTTTTATCGGTGCTTTCGCCACAATATATTGTTGATGATAAAGGCAAAAAAACTAACGTTGTTTTAGATTTAAAAACTTTTGAGGCAATGGTTGAAGAGCTAGGAGAGTTGCATGATATTATGGAGGCGGAAGAAATATTAGTTAAGGGTGAAGAGGAAGAAGAGCGTACAGTCAAAGAGATTGGATTTTATAAATGAGCATTCAAAAACAAGAAAGTACAAAAAAAGTCTTCATTAAAAAAGAAGATGAAAAGATTTTAGTTGTATCAAGAAAAAAGTTATTTTTACAGAAAACAATTCAAGGTATAGAAAAAGTAGACTTTGATCAGTACCAAAAATTAATAGAAGAGCACAAAGAGTTTTTGTGGCGGTCGAAGGTTGAAACTGATCCTAGTTACAAACAAATTATTCCATATTTAATTTTTAGCTTTGAAGACAAATTTTTTATGATGCAACGCAAAAGCAGTGCAAGTGAAGTGCGATTGCAGAACAAATTTTCTTTGGGTATTGGTGGACATATTAGAAAAGAAGATATTGAGGGTAAAACATTATTTGATTGGGCAAGAAGAGAGTTTGCAGAAGAAGTTGAATATAATGGAGAGTTTGAAATTGAACCAATCGGTCTACTGAATGATGAAAGCAATTCTGTTGGTCAGGTTCACACCGGTTTTGTATTTTTACTTAAGGGTAATTCAGGTAAGATTAAAATTAGGGATGAGCATAAAGAAGGAAGGTTGTTGACCTTGCAAGAGTGCAAAATTGTTTATGAGAGTATGGAAAATTGGAGTAAGATTGTTTTTGATTATTTAAAGTAAATTTTATTAATATGAAAAGAGGTGACTTGAAAAGTCAAGTCGCCTCTTTTCTGTATTTTTTATCCTAATAATCCAAGTAATTCATATTCGAATAATCTGTGAAGACATTCAGGACAATCATAACTTTCTCTGCCAGAGTCTAACATCGTTTGTATCATTTGGCCAAAACAATCTCTACACATAGCTCTATTGCAACAAGGAAGAACAACCATATTTTCTTGAAGTCCATCGTTTGTACATCCTGCTCTTGAACAGTTAAGCCTTGTTGCTGGTGCTATATTATGTGGTGCGTGAGCATTTATTATATCTTGAGGTATAGCTGTTCTACATATTGGGCATCTTGGGTCATTTTCAATAATTCTCACGATACACTCATGACATACACTATGGATGCATGCGTTACCAAATCTAATACTTGCAGGATTTACATAGCAAATAGGGCACATGTCTTGAATATCTTCTTCTAAAACATTTAATCGATCAATTTCGTTATTTCTAATGTTTCTTTGAACTGCTTCTTCATAAGGTGTTTTCCCATCAATATTAGTTAGAGTTATATCTGCATTGTATTGTAAGAGTAAAGTGATTACTTCTCTTAAGTTTTCTCTGTTCATCATAACAGCTTCGTGTAAAGGGGTTCGTCCTTTATCGTTTTGTGCATTTGGATCGGCATTGTTATTTAAAAGGAGTCTTATTGCATCAATACTATTTTTCACAATTGCTCTATGCAGAGGTGTGTTTTGATATTTATCTCTTGCTGTAATGCTTGCTCTATTATTTATCAAGTATTGCATACAGTTAAAAAAGTTCTTTTCTGCGGCCAAATGTAAAATTGTTCTACCATCTATATCTTGTGCTTCAAGATTTAAATTATTTTCAGGGTTTGCACTTTCAATTATTCTTTGAAGTATTCCGAATATATTTTGTTCATTTTTCGCATAGAATATCATAATATGCAAAGCTGTTTCGTTTCCTTGAAAACTACGTTGATCTAAATCGGCTCCTTGTCTTATGGCTTGTATAATTAAGTTATCGACTTCTGCTAGGTTTTTATTTTGTTCGAGCATTAATCTATAAATAAGCGTACAATCCCCTGTTTCTGGAGCCTCGTTATCTATATATACTCTTTCGTTTGGATTGTTGTTTTCATTTAAGTATTGTTGACAAACTTCGATAAAGCGATTTCCGGTTTCCCAGCTTGC
>CAZFDQ010000143.1:0-1879 GCA_964518205.1 uncultured Pseudomonadota bacterium
CACGCGTTGAAGGCACTGGTCTCGCTAGAAGACCAGTAGCTATCACTAGCAAACCCTCCGATAGTATCTTTATTATCATATAATTCATTTAATTCATCTTTACTTGGTAAAAACCAATCTGAATATTCATTTAAAGTTAAGTCATCACAAACTTTTGCAGCACTACTTGTATGTCCCTCTTGTGCAATTATATCTGCAGTATTATCTGCTCCTGTTCCAATTGCTGTTCCTGTTGTTCCAATTTCAGTATCATCAATATTACTCCAAACTTTATCTGTACTCTGATCTTCTGTTTCAGAAATCAAAACATAAGTTCCATTATTATAAGCAACAATTCCACCCCCACATTCATCTCCAACAGAAGCATCTGAAGAACATTCAGGGTCAAAACTAACATTAATATCTCCACAATCAGAACCTAAACAAGTTACATTCACAGTTATATTAAAGAATTCATTTTGTGTTACATTTATGTTTGTTGTTGGATATAATCTTTCTAAATGAATACTTGGAATTGTATAAGTTAAAGTATAATTTCCTTGTTCACTCCAAGCATTATTTCCTGCATCATCATAACCTAAACAATTCCATTTAAATTCATTTTCAGAAGGCAAAGTAATATCAAGACTTGTATCATTACTTACTCCAGACAAAGAAACAGTTGTTTGATTAACTATAGAATCTGTTGAATTCCAAACATAGAAAGTTATATTACTCATTTCATAATCATCAGTTATATTACAAGTAAAAGTATTAGATGAAGTTCCTGTTATTGTTTCATTTGAAGGACTTACTAAATTAACCACAGGATTAGTAACATCTCCAACCATAACTCTAACAGTTCCTTGTGATACCCAACCAGTCATTGTTTTCCCAATATTCTTAAAAAAAGAAACAAATGCATTTTCTTGTTCTTTATTTGTTTCTTGATTTGCAGAAACAATCATTGCACTAAAAAGCAAAACACTAATCGCGATAATTCCCAATAATAAACTCAAATTCTTTTTTTCTGTATTATAATTGCTTTTCATTTTATATTTTATGGATGGACTACATTCACCAGGACCTTTCCTGTTGCTGTATTTGTTGCAGGTTGTTCTGTTGTTGCAAACCAACCAAAATTTAATGCCAAAAGAATTAATATAATCAATAAAACCAAAATTCCAACCCATATCAATGTTTTTTTATTATTTTTCTCTTTTTTTAATTTTTGTTTTGCCATTTTTGTTATTGTATAATTAATAAGTTCTTTTTTTCTTGATTTTTTTAAGAATCAATCGTTTATAAACTTTTCTTGTTCGCCCCCCCCCCAATTTCAAGGTTTTTTTGCAATTTTGAGTTTATCCTTAAACTTTTGAGTTTTTTATTAAAAATCAAGAACACAAATTAATTTCTTTTAAGACAAGACACTCAATAAACCTAAAATTCTCTTTATCTAAGTATTAATACAATCTTTCAACCTACCAAATGTTTAAAAATCCTTTTGTTTTAGACTAATTATGGAAACAAAAAATCATATTGAAGAAGCAGAATCTTACCTCAGAAGAAATTTAGATAAAGGATATAATCTGTATGATTTAAAATTACTTTTAAGAAAACAAGGATATTCTGAAGTTGCATTGAATAAAGCAGCAGCAAAAATAAAAAAAGAATTTGAAAAACAAGACAAAGAAAGAGAAAAAATACAAGAGCAAGAACAATCAAAAGTAATAATAGAAAAAACAGAACCAGAACCTGAAAAAGAAAAAAACAAATCAAGATTTATTTTTTTTATCGAGAAAATTAAATCTTTTTTTAAAAAATAAAGATTTAAAAACATCTTTCTATTAATCTAAAAATGATTGATTTAGGATATTCAATAATAATAGGAGTTTTTTTA
>CAZFDQ010000144.1:0-1788 GCA_964518205.1 uncultured Pseudomonadota bacterium
TGACCTATTGCTATCGAATCCCAAGGCTCCGGTCCTTTTTGTAAAACTGGATTAGAGGAATGTTTTGTCCAATTAATTTGAGCTGTTATACTTAAAGAAAACAACATGAAAAGATTGAACAACAAGCTTAACTTAACATTTTTTATTTTTTTCATCTTTCTAAGTAGTTAAATTGGCTAAAATTTTTGTAAAGATATAAAAAAAACATAAGCCTGAACTTTGTTTTTTTGCTTTTTAAATCCCTGCTCTTCTGTTTTTTCTGTCTTTATAGTAAAAAGAAGCTTTAATAAAAAAAAAGAATCATTACTGTCCGATAAAAATACAAAAAAACAATCACACAGGCATAACTGACTGATAAATAGGTAATATTTTTTCAACAATCGCTTATTTCAAAAACCAAGCCTCCTCAAAATAATGAAGGTTGCATAAGTTCTTCGTAGGTTTTCTGCCAATCTTTATCTGGATTTTCAAGAAAATTTATTAAATGAATGTAGTTAAAGAGATGAATCTTACAAAAGCTTACTAGATTAGAGAAAGCCCATTTTCGTTTAATCCTGTTTTGAATTACTGTCATAAGAAGATTTGCTATTAATGCACAGTATATTTGGATTTTGATAGCATTTTCATTGTCTCCTAGAAAATATTTTAAGGGAAAGTTTTGCTTTAACTGTTTGAATAAAAGTTCAATTTGCCAACGCAACTTATACATTGCAGCAATTAAATCTGCTCTTATATCAAACAAATTTGTTAAAAATTCAAATCTTCGCTTTAAAACTCTGTCATAGAATTGAATTTTTCTTAATGTTAATTTGCTCTCGGTTTGATTTTCTTTTACAATTACTTCAATGATTTGATCTTGCTCTACTCCGCTATGAATAGTTTCATCAATTTCGTTTTCCATAGTTATTTCAAAAACAGCATTATCCTTGATTCTTGTAACAAAGCCTGTTTGATTCTCTGTAAATAGCTTAAATGCTTTGTAATCATTATATCCTTTATCAAACACATAGATTGTATTGGAGTCCAGTTTTAGCTTTCCTAACAATATATGGTCATGTGTTGCTGCGCTTGTAAACCATATAATCTTTGGTGCTTTTTCATCAACATTTATTACCGTATGTAATTTTATTCCACCTTTACTTTTTCCATTTTTTGCTTTGCGTCCTACTGTTTTAAGAATATCCTTAAATAAGGCTATAGTTGAACTGTCAATAATTTTTATTTGCTTCTTTATCACTTCCTTAATTCTGCTGTCCGATATAAAATGTCCATATTGTCTTAATAACTCGTTATAAATACTGCCAAAAACATCGGCTTTTCTTCGCTTGTTTGCATCTGATAGTGTGCTGCGTCTAGGGATATGGTTAAGTTGGAAATGTTTAGTTTTACCTGACAAACCTAACATAGCTCCAGAAACTTCTCTTAATGAACAGCACTTGGCAAAAGAACAAAACAGCATACTTATTAGGTGATCTTTGGTTTTAAACTTCTTTATATATCTGTCGGATTGATGTTTTTTGACACTTCTTGAAATGATTTTTGTGTCAATTAAAGAAATCAGCTGTCCGAAAACCGAATTTCCAAAAAAATGTGTACTTTTATCCATTGTAGTTTGTTTTTTTGGTGAAATGCAAAACTACAAAAAGAGTCAGGAAGACTTTTATATCTTCCTGCTCTTTAATTTTTTATCGGACAACAGTGAATAATAATATGAAAATTTCCCGTTTCCTTCTAACAACAGCCTGTTTAACAATCATTTCAACTTATTTGTTTGCATGGAATACTCCA
>CAZFDQ010000145.1:0-1667 GCA_964518205.1 uncultured Pseudomonadota bacterium
CAAGAATACTTGAATAACGCCTCATTTTCTTACCCACTATTCAAGAATACTTGAATAACGTTTTTTTATCGTAAGGAATAAAAATGACACGAAGTGGCAATATAATCCCCCCAAACATCGATATGGAAATGCAAGAGTTACTGGATCAGGTAACTACACTCCTTGCTCGGCTAGATGGGATGGCTTATACAATGCCAAACATCGATCTTTTTATTGCTATGTATGTAAAAAAAAGAAGCTTTGCTCAGTAGTCAAATTGCGGGAAAAAAAGAGATCAAAGATTTTTATATGTAGAATATGTTGACATCTTGGCAACAGGAACAAAGCCATAAGAGCAACCCAACAGTACAACTTTTATTCATTTCAAAAAAAACGGACAAATTTAAACTTTAAGTTTAAATTTGTCCGACTAAATAAAATTATGTATAAAGTGCAATTTTCAAAAATTACTGATTAAAGAATTCAAAAACACCTCTTGCAGCCTCACTCAATCGTCTATCTTGAGCCATTGAATCGGCAAGAATCATCTTTGTATTTCCAGCTTCTTTTTTAAATAAAGCTGTAATCCAGTGACCATGGCCAGTGTTAAGAATAACAATTTGAGCCACGCCATCAGTATTAAAGTTGATAATTTTTTCAAACATCGCTATCTCATCATCTATGTCACCGTTAACAGTAACACGTTCCGTGTCAAAACCAGCAATAGAATTTAAAACAGCTTTAACCTCTTCAGCACCCAAAAATCTTAATGTATCAAAGCTGCAACCAGCTGGTTGATTTCTATTATTTCTTATAACATTTAACCAACCATCAATAAATGTGTTGAATAAATCTCTATCATTTAATTGCGCAAGCATTGCTGCTTCATCATCAACATTATTGAGCATACAAACAGCAGCAAAAGCAGCATAATATCCACAAAACTCTGTATGATTTAACCCTGGATAATCCTGGAAAAGCATAGACTTTTGCCAAATATTAAGCGCACCTGAAGCTGGAATATCAAATTCTTCTGTTGCGTTTTGCGCGTCACAAGCTGCAACTTTTTGCTCTACTGTTAACTCTGTGTTTTCGTCAAAACCTTGACTTGCCCAAAAACCCAACGGACCATCGTTTTCTTGCATTGCAGCAAAAACAACATCCGGATTAGATTCCATTAAATGCGACATAAACATGTTGGCTGCAGATTCTGCATCATACTCCACACCAGTAAAACCATCTGGAAAATATGAAGATACAACCTCTGGAGTTACAAGCTCACGCAAGCTCGGAATAATTAAGTTTGATATATCCGCAGGAAGAACCAAAGTATTACCTTCTTCCATAGCAAAAATACCAAAAAATGTTGTAAAAAGTGATAAAAGAACAAGGCTTTTTGCCCTTTTTAATAGATTTTTCATATTTATAACCTCCAGTCTTCGCCTACGGCTTCTTCTGGCTACGCCCAGTCTTCGCCTAAATCAATATAACTTCCATTCTTTAAATTCTAATAATATCGGCAAATATTAAAAATGCCTTTATTTAGTTATATTTAACCATATGTTTTTCTATTTGTCAAAATAGACTATAGACTCCGACTAAACTGCAGCGAAATGGGGAAAAGTCTTGACTGTTCTCCAATCCAGTGTATTATGGTCGTATGAAAAGAGTTCAAAAAGAAACGATCC
>CAZFDQ010000146.1:0-2421 GCA_964518205.1 uncultured Pseudomonadota bacterium
AATACATGATAACCGTAATAACCATAGTTTTAGAAAATCATTACGTTGGATGACTGGTTTTAATGGAAAGACAGGATTTCAAGATTTTATTGATCAAGAATATGAGAAAATTTGTAAAAAACGTAGAGATAGAGAGGCCAAAAAGCAAGAGAGGGTGAGACAACAAAAATTAGCTGAAGAAAAATTTGCTGAAATGAATAGCTCGGCTTTGTTTAGAATCTTAAAGTTAGATAATTTAGATGAATTAAATAATCTTTATGATGAATGGGAAGACAACAATATACAAGAATCTTTATCTTTCGATTCCCATAATTATTATAAACCAAGATTAGATGCGCTAAGAAAAACATTAGATCAAGATTGCAAACAGTTTGATTATTCCAAGCATGTAGAAAAACATAACTTTACAGACTCAAATGCAGAATATTTTGATTATTGTTATGGGACAATGCTTGATAAACAACTACATGAAGAGCTTTGTAGTATTCGAACATCAGCAATGGATTTACAAAAAAAACATTCTGATGATAAGCAGGCATACATTCTTTCTGAAACGGTTTTACATTTTACGGCAGTAGCAAAAGTGCAGCAATCTGCAAATGTTGCATTTCATCTTTCAGATTTTTCTTATTATTTTTTGAAAGCATCAGAAACGTTAGTTGATGGAGCTGTAATTGGGGGTGAGCGTTTTTTAAATACTTTTATTCATCCAGTTGATAAATTTTTAAAGCCATTGTGTTTATCTGGTTTGGCACTTGGGCAAGCTGTATTAGGAGTTGCTCTTAATGCAGCAGATGATCCATTTACACTTGAGAGTCCAATAGAGATTGTAAAAAAAGTAAAAGATTTGTCTTGTGATTTTGCACAACGGGTAAAAGAAAATCCAAAAGAGGCAGTTGCTTCATTAGTAGAATGTTTTCTTTTGGGTAGGATAGATAAATTTGCCAAACTTTTAAACGTTTCAAAAATATTTCAATTCAGAAAATGTAAAGAGTTTGGCAAATTTGTTGAGCCAATACAAAGAGTGTTGTGTGAAGCAGGGGAAGTTCTTAAAATTGGGTTGGAGCATGGCAGAAAGGCTTTAAAGAATGTTGTTAGAGTTATTAAGGGGGAGCCTGAATTAGTTTCGGTTAGTGATATTGCAGTATTAAGAGTTTCTGGTGAGCATTATAAAGACTTTGAGAAGTTGTCGAAGAGCGTTAAAGGAGGGGGGAGTGTAAATAAAACTTGTGGACTGGGTTCTTACTTAGCTAGAGAGGCAGGATTGAGTAAGAAACTGATGAAGCATATAAGTAAGCATATTCCTGATGATTTTTCTAAACAAGTTGTTTACATGTCAAAAAAAGATTTAATTACAAAATTAGAAAAACAATCTTTTTTCAATCCTAATTGGACAAAAGAAGAAATAATCACTGGAATTACTCAAGGATATCTATTTATGAAAAATAATGGATTAACTGGCTCATATAAACATAAATTTAAAGGTGAATACATAAACATTTTTGTTAAGCCAAATGGTCTTATTGATACTGCTTTCGGATATCATAAGTTAAGTTTGGATTATTTTTTAAAATAGTATTTATAAGAATAAATTATGGAGATCTATGTTTAAAATTAATTATAGAATAACAGAAAAAGAAAAAAGTTTATTGAAGGATTTATCAGAACAAGACCTTTATGATGGAGGTCATATAGAAGGTTTTTTTGAGATTATTGTTAATAACGAACATTATGGATATTACAAATCAGATAATTTACATTCTGATGAAGAAGGCTTTGATTTATTGACTACTTGGTTTGGTGGATTGTTGGAAACTCTTATATTGTTGAGAAATAATAATACTTATGTGGCTTTGAGTGATATTGATTCATATAATATTTGGTTAGAATTTAAAAAAGTAAATAATGATTTTGTACTTATTAGCGTAATTAAAGGTGAGAAGATAGGGTTAGATCAAGTTATTACAAAGCCTCCCAAAAATAAGACTTATTCTGATTGGAAAGAGGAGAAGATTTTTTATAAAGAAATGTGTTATGAAGTTTTAAATAAAGCAAATAAGTTTATTACCGAGGTTTCAAAAATAAATAGCAAACTTTTACAAAGTCTTATTTTTGTAAAGTTGCAAAATCTTATAGGTGAACTTAAACATTAAAAACAATATTAAGTTTATTTATACTTGAGAGTCCAATAGAGATTGTAAAAAAAGTAAAAGATTTATCTTGTGATTTTGCACAATGGGTAAAAGAAAATCCAAAAGAGGCAGTTGCGACAATAGTAGAATGTTTTCTTTTGGGTAGGATAGATAAATTTGCCAAACTTTTAAACGTTTCAAAAATATTTAAATTCAGAAAATGTAAAGAGTTTGGCAAATTTGTTGAGCCAATACAAAGAGTGTTGTGTGAAGCAGGGGAAGTTCTTAA
>CAZFDQ010000147.1:0-5996 GCA_964518205.1 uncultured Pseudomonadota bacterium
ACCGGAACCCTGACGGGCAAGAATAGAAAGTTCTTTTTTTGATAAATTTAAATCACAAATTTTACTTACTCCAAAAGCAAGAGATGCAAAACCACTAGCGCTGCTTGCAAGACCCGCAGCGGTTGGAAACAGGTTTTGTGTATCAATTTTAAAGAATTGTTTTACATTATATTGCTTACGAAATAAATTCAAAAATTGAATAGTTTTTTTTTCAAAGTCTTGCGATGAATTTTCTCCATTACAAAAAATTAAATCTTTTTTATCATTAAATGTAATCGCTGTTTTTGTTTGTAATCCATCAAGAGTTACAGATAAACTACTCTTGGTTGGTAAAAAAAAATGAATGTCTCTTTTGCCCCAATACTTAATTAGGGCTATATTAGCATTAGCCTGAACTATAATTTTTTTCATACCGGTATGATTATATTGTAGTTAAAATATTTACCTTAAATTAAAATATATTTTATTTTTAATCGCAACAAACTATTATTAATAGAGTCGAAATCCCGGACTTGCCTCGGGGTGACAATCTCTAAAAACAAAACCTTCTTACAATTAAAAAAAACAGACATAACAAACATATCTCATAAAAAACAAGGATAAAAAATGATCAACTTGCTAGTAGGTAAAATAAAAGAAATAAAAGAAAAATCAATAACCCTGCTCGTTAATGGACTCGGTTTTAACTTACAAGTCCCGAACACGAAAAATTTAAAAACAGATAAAGAAGTTGAATTTTATACCTATATGCACTGGAATCAAGAAAATGGTCCAAGCCTTTTTGGCTTTCAAGAAGAGCTAGAAAAAACTGTTTTTTTAATGATAATAGAATGCTCAAAAATCGGTCCGGGGATTGCAGTAAAAATACTATCTCAATTAAGCGCTGGCGAATTTTTAGAAATTATCAGTTCTCAAAATGAAAAAGCTTTAAGCTCAATAAATGGAATTGGGCCTAAAAAGGCTGAACAAATTATTATGCAACTTAAAAGCAAAGTTTCAAAACTTTTATCTTCTGGTCAAATAAAAGCAGAATCACAACAAGATTTTACAATGTGGCAAAATGTAAACGATGTTTTGGTTTCTTTAAACTATTCACACCAAGAAATTTCGCAAGCTATGCAATTTTTAACCAAAAAATATGCGGGGCAAAATGCCCCGCTAGATCAAATTATTCGTTCTGCTCTTAGTTATTTATCTGGAAATATTTAAGATTCAAACTATGTTGTTTTGAACTAATCCTTTTTTATTTTTAGGAATCTTCTTAACTTCAGCTTTGCTCTCAACAACTTTTGCATGTTGCTGCATACCAAGTTCAACAATTTTATCTATAAATTCCATCGGGCGTAAGCCAATTTCGGCAGCTTGATGAAAAATACATGTAGCAGGCGTCATTCCAGGCAGGGTGTTAAATTCTAAAATAATAACTTTGTTAGCTTCCTCTTGATAAAAGAAATCTATTCTAGTATATCCCTTGCATCCAACAACCTTATAAGCTCTTTCTAAAATATCTTTAATACTATCTAGAGCTTTTTCATAAAGTGGGGCGGGTGTTAAGTTTTGACCTGCACCAGGTAAAAACTTTTCTTCAATAGAAAGAATTTCTTGAGTCGATACAACCTGACTTGGGGGCAACACTGTTACTTCTTCGTTTCCAATAACACCACAAGTTAATTCTATTCCATTTATAAATTCTTCTAATAAAGCATAATCCTTTCCTGTTTCTTTAAAATAAAAATTTAAACGCGAATAAAGCTCGCTTTCATCTTTTATTTTCTCCACAAACATGCTACAGCCATCATTGTCGGGTTTTAGGATAAGTGGAAATTTAAAATTAGTTAAAATATTTTTTAAATGTTCTTTTTTTTCTTTTTGTTCATTCCAAACTTTTTTATTTATTAAAAAAGAATTCGGAACATTAAATCCTTGTGATTTTAAAAATTGTGTTGTGCGATATTTATCCATACACAAAGCACTTGCCAAAACACCTGGCCCATTGTAGGGAATGCCAAGCATTTCCAATGCTCCTTGTATTTCGCCGTTTTCTCCAGCCCCACCATGTAAACCAATAAAAACAAAATCACAAATGTTCGGTAAATCTGACCACTTAACTTGAAGGTCTTTTGTAAGCTGTTCTGCAATTTCTCGAGTAGAGTTTTGAATTAAAAGTCTTTGAGAAAGCTTAAAAAGTTGTAAATCATCATCAACAAAAATAGGTATCACCTCATATTTGTTTGGTGAAAGCTTATAACAAATATTTCTTCCCGATTCTAAAGATATTTCTCGCTCATTAGTATTTCCACCTAACAAAACAACAACTTTTGTTTTTGCTTTATTTTTATTTTGCATATCCTTTGTTTTGCCTTCCTGTTTTGTTGTAATACTAAGCATTCCATACTGTAATAATTCATTCTCAATTAAATAGTTAATCAAATCAGTGTGACTCATTCCAACTTCTGCCGCCTGATGAAATAAAAATGTTGCAGGTCCCATTCCTGTTAAAGAATTAGGATCAATTATTATCACGTCACCATCTTTGGAAACAAATCCATCAATTCGCGAAATGGTTGAAAACTGCAAAAAAGTTGCAACCCTTTCACATACATTAATAATTTTATCCTGCTCTTCTTTTGTAAATCTCCCAGGAATAATTTTTGTTGCCCTACCCGGCATGTATTTTTGAATGTAATCAAAAAAGTATGTATCTTTTTCTGGAATAACTTCAGTTAAAGGAAGTGAATACCATTCATTCCTTTCTTTACTCTTCAAAGAAACACAAACAAATTCTTTGCCTTCTATTTTTTCTTCAATCAAAACATCCTGAACTCTTCTTGAATCACACTCACTCGCATTTTTAATAGCCCTTAAAAGATGTTCTTTTTTCAAAACAACATTAACCCCAAAACTAGAACCCTCATGAGCTGGCTTTACCACAACAGGAAAATTAATTTTATGTTTATCTAATTCTTTTAAAATTTTTTCTTCCACAAGTTTTTTAATTTGTCCGGCAGAAATAACAACCTCTTTTGCAACTTTAATGCCTTCAGCTTGCAAAATCTTTTTCTGCACAATTTTGTCCATGCTCAAAGCGCTACCAAAAACTTTTGCGCCCAAATACGGTATTCCTAAAACTTCTAAAAAACCCTGCAGGGTGCCATCTTCTGCAAAACGCCCATGACATGCAATGTAAACAAAGTCAATTAAATCGGGCAAATCATCCCAACAAATTTTTTTGGCTTCTGTTTCTAATCTGTCATAAAAATCTGCAATTTTACCACGATGCAAAAAATGCCACGGAAGCAAAAATAACTCTCCTGTATCTTTTTGAAAAATTGGAATAACCTCATATTTTTCAGTATCTAAATGATCACAAATAGTTCTGCCTGAATTAAAAGAAACTTCACACTCAATAGATTTCCCTCCCATAAAAACACCAACACGAAGTTTAGCAATTTTGATAACTTTATTGTTGCTCATTAAAAAAAGATCCTCTTTGTGTACTTTGTATCAACATATTTTTTTTATAAAAATATTATTTTTTGATTTATTAGAAAATAACAAGTTATCACAAGTTACTACAAAAGATAATAATAATATAAAGTCCAAATAATTTTAAATTATATATAAATTTTCTAGAGCTTTTAAATAATCTTTTTGTGAAAATATTGCAGAAGCAATACCAAACTGATCCACTCCCGCTTCTGACAGAATTTTTATATTATTAGAATCTATTCCCCCATCCATTCCAATCTTAAAAGGTAACTTTAAATACCTATCTTTATCCAAAAGAGCCTCGACCATTCTTTGCCGTTCCAATAAAAGATTTTTTTCAATTTCATCTCTTTTTTTAATAAGGTTTTCAACTTTAGATATCACACCTGGAATAAAAGCTTGGCCCGAAAAGCCCGGTTCTACTGACATGATCAAAACATGATCAATATTTTTAATATAATTAAAAACTAATTTTACATCTGTTTTTGGTTTTATAGCAATTCCTACCAACCATCCTTTTGCCTTAACATCTCTTATCATGTTATCTATTTTTGTGGCAGAAGAAAAAGACTCTAAATGAAAAATCAAAAGATCTATTTTACGCAATTTTAATCTGTCAACCCAACGTTCTGGATTTGTTACCATCAAATGTACGTGTAAAGGTAGCTCAGTTTTTTCTGCAATTGCATTAACAAAAGCAGGCCCCCAGGTTAAATTTGGAACAAAATGATCATCCATCACATCAATATGATATCCCTGACAATGTGAATCTAAATTTTTTATTGTTTTTTCTAGATTTAAAATATCTGCAGAAATTAGAGAAGGAAAAATCTCCATCATCATCTCCTATAGAGTAACAGCCTGTCCCATCTTTACTTCAGTTTCAAATCCTTGCAACGAATTATTTATAAAAACTTCTTTCGGAACAACCAGCCCAGATTTAAAAAGCAAAATTAAACTTGAGCCACCAAATTCAAAGTATCCAACTTCATCACCTTTTTTATATTGTTTATTTGGAGTATAAGTTTGTTTTATTTTACCAACCATCATTGCGCCAACGCAAACCATTGCCACATCAAAAAATTTATCCGTTTTTAACATTATCAACTGACGCTCATTTTCTGTTAGCGGTTGATATCCTGCTTTATAAACAATTGGGTTTACAGAATCATATAACCCATGAATAAGTTTTGGACTACTCGGCTGACAGTCAAATGGAAAATGGTATCTATGATAATCGTAAGGAGCTAACCTAAAAACCATAATAGTTCCACCAACGTATCTTTGGGCAAGTTCTTTATGTTTTAATAAACTTTCTAAATTAAACTTTTTATTTTTTACAAAAAATATTGTTTCATCAGAAAGATGAGGAATAACAAACAATTTGCTATCTGCCGGAGAAACAATAATGGCAGGATCTTGATCAATGAAACGTGCACCTGTTTTTAATTTTCTGATAAAAAAATCATTAAATGATTGATACCCACCTGAAGGAGTTTCAAATTCATTCATATTGATATTATGTTTTTTTATAAACGGTTTAATTTTTCTTTTGCTTAACTTTGATTTCTGTAAAAAACCATAAAATATGGAAATAAATTTTTTATTTAAAATAAACCTAACCAAATTTCCAATAGGGTTGATATATATAAATTTTAACCAATTAAAACATTCTGTTTTTTCATGAACAAGCTCGCCAGAAACAGCATAATAAAAATTATTTTTATTTTTACGATTTCGCTTACCCATAACCTATACCAACCCCTTTAAACCTATAGCGGGTTCAAGGGGAAATTGAGTTGTGTTTGCTGGCAATTCAAAAGAATTTCCAACCAACCCAACAGTCTCCGCCGCTTCTTTTTCATTAAATAATAAAATCATAATTTTTTCTTTTAAATAGTCTAAAAAATGATCGGTTTTTTCTTCTAAATAATATTTTAAATAATCAAATATTTCAGATAATATCTTTTTAACCAAAGGATTGGATAAAAAATTATCTTTTATCCAAGATGCCTTTTCTCTCATCTTTTCTCTTTTTTCTAAATTTATATTTTTTTGATCATGTACAGCATCTATTGCTGTAATCTGAGAAGCTAAATTAAATACCGTTCCAATAGCACCCAATGCAGCCTGCTGTTTTTCTTCTTCTTCTTGACTTGTAGCTACTACTGCAACTTGAGTGCAAAGATTTGCAATCGCTCCAAATATAGCCGATGCCTTTTGTTTTTTCTTTTTACCTTTAAAAACAAGTTGTTCTTGGGCTTTATTGCTTTCAAAAATAGAAGTAAACGCATCTTTTATGTTTTCAATAAAACCTTGAATATTACTCGCAAAATAATCGGCTAAAACAACAAAAATTTCTTCCATAAATACACTTACATTTTGCCAGTCTTCGGAATTTAGAATATCTTTAATTAACAAATTTCTTTCTTCTCTGGATTTTGTTTTTTCAAATTTACGTAAATATTTAAACTCTCTATTAGAAGAATTTATAAAACTTTTATCTC
>CAZFDQ010000148.1:0-14340 GCA_964518205.1 uncultured Pseudomonadota bacterium
GGTGAGCGACGGGATTTGAACCCGCGACATTCAGAGCCACAGTCTGACGCTCTACCAACTGAGCTACGCCCACCACGCATAAATTTCAATATATTCCAAATATATTCTATCTGCTATTATTATACGTGGTTTCTTACAAAAATCCAAGTCCCAAACATACATTTTTTAAATCTTTTTTTAAAATATTGTAGTTACTGTACTTTTTTTAATTCAACGGCTTCATCTGTCATAAAGTTTTGCTTCAAAAATATTATTGCTTTTTGGCGGGAATTTATTTCTTTAGGGGTGTGTTTTTTAGCAAAATCAAGCAGATTTATCATATTAATACTGGCTTGTATTTGTGCATCATGATTAATTGCTTCTTGTTGCTTTTCTTCCCAGCTTTTTTCTTCCTCTTGATTTTCATTTTCTTGTTTGTTTTCTGAAGTTTTATTTTCCATTCCATTGTTTTTTTCTACTTCTTTAACTGTTATGTGATGTTTTAAAGAGGTTTCTTTTCCGTACTTTTCTCTAATCCATTTCATTTCATCTGTCGGTACAATTTTAGGTTTTATAATAAAATCAGGGTCAATTCCTGTTGCTTGTATTGATGTTTTATTTGGAAGATAATAAAGCATAGTTGTAAGTTTTAATGCGCAACCATTACTTACAGGAATAACTTCTTGAACTGAGCCTTTGCCAAAAGTTGGAGTTCCTACTAAAAAAACAAGAAATTTTCGTGATTTATTTTTTTTATTTGTTTCAGCAAAGCTTTTATCAGAATAATACTTTAAGCATCCCGCCAAAATTTCTGATGCAGAGGCGGTAAAGTTATCAATTAAAATAAATATTGGAATATCACTTTTTAATATAGGATCGGCTTTTGTATTATATTCAGAAACAGTTTCTTTGTCACGGTCTTTTGTTGTTACAACTAAAGATCCTTTATCTAAAAAAAGTCCTGCAATATCAATTGCAGAATCTAATATTCCACCTGGATTTCTTCTTAAATCTAAGACAATTCCTTTACATTTTCCTTCATTAGCTTTTTGTAAAAGATTAGACATTTGTTTTGCTGCGGTTTCTGTAAAAAGACGAAGAGACAGATAATAAACGTTTTGATTTTTAAGATAATAACATAGAGATGTTTGATCTTTGATTATGTCGCGTTTGATTTTAAACTCAAGGGGTTTTTTGTCTCTTATAACGGTTAATTGTATTTCTGTTCCTACTTTTCCTTTTAATTTGTTAATTACCTCGTCTGTTGATAGGCCTCGTAATTTTTCTCCTTCAACTTCTATAATTTTATCACCACCTTTAAGTCCTGCTTTTTCTGATGGGCCTTCTGGAATGACTTCCATGATAACTAAAGCGTCATCTTCAGGTGCTTTTCCAATAATGCTTACACCTATCCCAGAAAATTCACCTGATGTTGAATCCATTGCAGCTTTATAACTTTCTTTTGAGAAAAATGCAGAGTGTGCATCTACGTGAGGAACAGCTGCTTTTAATGATTCTTGTATAAAAGATGAAAAGTCAACATTTCTAAATGCTTTTTTTTCAACAAGGCTTACAATTTCAGATACTGTTCTGAACCATTGATAAATTTCTTTTTCAGATTCTAAAGGCGGATGTTCTGTTTCATTTTCATTTAAATTTTTGTCTTTTTTGTTTAAAAGTAAAAACTTTGGTTTTTTTAATTTTTTTTGAGAAGATGTTTTTGTGGGATTACCAATAAACAAGAGCATGAATGTAAGTATTAAAGATAATTTTTTTTTGCTTAAACAAGCCATGAGAATTCTCCTTTATTTTAAATGTCCTTTTTATTTATTTTAAAGTTTAGTTTAGCTAAACTTTTTTTGTTTAGAAAGTTTGTGGTAATTTTTAATAAAAGATCTTTTGTTGTTGCATTAACAAAGGGAGAAAAGTGGAAATACAAAAATTTACCCGTTCAGCAATATTTTTAATATTGGTTGTTGCTTTTGGTAATTTGTTTATTTTTGGGCGCATGGGAATAAAAAGTTATTTTGATAAAAAAAAGGATTTAGATACTCAAATATCCAAAATATCAGAACTAGAAGTTAAAATAGAAAATTTAAATGATGAAATTACCCGCTGGAAGAAGGATGATTTTGAATTAGAAAAAATGGCGAGAGAAGAACTGCAAATGGGTTATCCCGATGAGAAAGTCTATATTTTACCTAAAGAATAAAAGTTATGTAGTTTCTTCTATGATTTTGTGATGCGGTCTTGGGCATGTTCTTGTTCTCTTTTTTTAAATGTTTTCCAATTTCTTTGTGTTATTATATTAATATCTTCTTTACTACATCATTCATAGGTTTTATTATGTTAAACTTACAAAGTATTATTGCAGATATTTCAATATAAATTAGATATTTTTTCACGATTTTTTTCTTTTGTATGTATATTCTTTTTTATATTTTTATCATAGCAAAATAGTGTTATTAATATCAATATTTTTAAATAGTAAATAAAGCCAAGGCGAGATCCTTTGATACGTTCGTTTCACTCGCTTCTCAGGGCGATTGGTTAAAAGAAGCTATTTTATAAAGTACATTTGAAAAAATCAAAAAACACAACTTAGGTTATGTAAAGAATTTTTATGGTTAAATTTTGTCTCTTTTGTTTTGCTGCGTTATAATTAAGCAATAAGAGGTTTATTTGTACCATTTTGCACATTTTTTAGTTAGGAACAGTTATGACGAACAAAGAAAAAGAATCTGTAGATATACAAAGTCAAGAAAGATTAACAGAGGATCAAATTAGATTAGAAAAAGTAAAAAAAATGGAAGAGGCAGGGATTAATCCTTGGCCACAATACCAACCTGTTTCTAATACTTGTGCACAAGTTATTTATGATTTTGAACATGAAATATCTGAAGAAAAAACATATTCTATTGCTGGTAGGCTTATGGCTGTGCGAGAGCATGGCAAAACGGTTTTTGCCAATCTTCAAGATAGATCTGGAAATTTGCAGCTTTATATTCGCAAAAATGATATTGGAGATGAAGTATTTAAGTTTTTTTCTGACATTGTTGATATAGGGGACATTGTTTGGGTGCAGGGCACTGTGTTTAAAACAAAAATGGGTGAAATTACATTAAAGGTTCAAGAGCTTAGTCTTTTAAGTAAGTGTCTTCATACTTTACCTGAAAAATATCATGGTTTGGTTGATGTGGAACAACGTTATCGTCAACGTTATCTTGATTTAATAAGCAACCCAGATAGTAAAGAAAAATTTATAAAACGCTCAAAAATTGTTCAATCAGCACGTGATTTTTTATTAGAAAAAGACTTTTTAGAGGTTGAAACACCAATGCTTCATCCAATTCCTGGTGGAGCAAATGCAAAGCCCTTTATTACGCATCATAATGCATATGATATGGATCTTTATTTGCGTATAGCTCCAGAGCTTTATTTGAAAAGATTGGTTGTTGGGGGTTTGGATCGAGTTTTTGAAATAAATCGAAACTTTAGAAATGAAGGTGTTTCTACAAAACACAATCCTGAATTTACCATGCTTGAGTTTTATATGGCTTATGGTGATTATAAAGACGGAGTGGAATTGACGGAACAGTTAATACAAAAGGTTGTTTTAGATAATTTTGATTCTGTTTATATAGAATTTGGTGAGCATAAACTTGATTTTAATGCACCATTTCAAAAAATAACAATGAAAGATTCTTTGGTTGAAATTGGTGGATTAACTCAAGATCAAATTAGTGAAGAAAATATAGATAAAGTTGTTGCGCAACATAAAATTGAGTTAAATAAGAATGCTGGCTATGGTGCAAAAATTTTTGCATTGTTTGAAGAATTAGTAGAAGAAAAGATTGTTCAACCAACATTTATTATTGGTTATCCTATAGAAGTTTCTCCTTTGGCAAAACGTGATCCTAAAGAAAAAAATATAGCAGCTCGTTTTGAACTTTTTGTTGCCGGAGTAGAACTTGCAAACGGCTTTACCGAGTTAAATGATCCATTCGATCAAGCTGAAAGATTTCAAGAGCAAGTAAAAGCCCGAGAGTGTGGGGATGAAGAAGCCCAACATTTTGATGATGATTATGTAAAAGCTTTAGAGTATGGGCTACCTCCAACCGTTGGTGTTGGCATGGGAATTGATCGTTTGGCTATGTTCTTGACCAACACAAATTCAATTAAAGATGTTATTTTATTTCCTACAATGAAGCGAGTAGAGGACTAGGTTTCCGTTCGTATGGTTCGACTTCGCTAACCACGAATGGGGAGAAAATCCGTTCGTTCTGAGCGAAGTTGATTTTTAACGAAACTAAGTCGAAGGGTGCGAACGGTGAGTACTAACCAAATAAAAGGCAAAAAATATTTGTGGCGGCTGAAAGAGTGTAACGAATCAGCCTCCCGTCAAATTGCTTTTGATCATAATTTAAGTCTTCCAATCGCTCAAGTTTTATATTCACGTGGAATTAAAACTTCAGAACAAATTTATTCTTATTTATTCAGCTCGTTTGAAAAGGATGTTTTTAATGCAAGCTTATTCAAGGATGCTGCAAGAGCTGTTGAGCGAGTAAACAAAGCAATTGAGCAACAAGAAAAGATTTTAGTTTTTGGTGATTATGACGTTGATGGAATAACATCAACAGCTTTGTTATTGGTTTGTTTATTACCTCTTGGTGCTGATATAAATTTTTTTCTACCTAACCGTAAAAGAGATGGTTATGGGTTATCGGAAAAATTTGTAAAAAAAGCGGCTGATAATAAATATGATCTTGTTATCACTGTTGATAATGGAATTACTGCATACAAAGCGGCAAAGTTGGCACATGATTTGGGTGTTGATTTAATTATTACAGATCACCATAGGCCACATGGAGAGTTGCCAAAAGCTACAGCGATTATTGATGCAAATCAGGATGATTGTTCTTATCCATACAAAGATCTTGCTGGAGTTGGTGTTATTTTTAAAATAGTTAATTTGCTTTATGAGCAAAAGGGCTTAAAACTTCCAGATAAAGTTTATGAGCTTTTAATGCTTGGAACAGTGGCTGACGTTGCGCCATTAACAGGAGAGAATAGGTTTTGGGTACGTTTTGGGCTTGGCAAAGTTAATAAACAGAAGAGCATTTCATTACAAGCATTGGCGCAGAATGGGCGGTTGAATAAAGAAAAATTTGATTCGATGGATGTTGGCTTTATGCTTGCGCCGCAACTTAATGCGTTAGGACGGTTGGCTGATCCGCGTGATGCTGTTCGATTTTTAGTTAGCTCTGATTTTTTTGAGGTCAACAGAATTGGCAGAATGTTAGGTCAAATAAATGAAGAACGTAAAAAGATTGATCGTAAGATTTACAGTGAAATTGAATGTGCAATAGAAGAAAAAAGAATAAATTTAGAATCAGAAAACGTTATCATTGCTGCAAGCCAGAATTGGCAAGCTGGTGTAATTGGCTTAGTTGCTGGCCGGTTAACTCAAAATTATGGGCGGCCAACATTGCTTTTTCATTTAGATAAAGATGGAATTTTAAAGGGTTCATGCCGCTCAATTCCAGAATTTAACATTTTTGATGCATTGCAAGAATGTGAAGATCTTTTGTTAAGTTTTGGTGGGCATTCTTTTGCCGCTGGTTTAAAGTTGAGACAAGAAAATTTGCCAGAGTTAAAACAGCGATTGGAAAATAAAATTGCATCAGAGCTAACACCAGAGGATTTAAAGCCAAAAATCGAACTCGATGCAAGTTTGGAACTTCCCGAATTAAAAGGGAATTTGCTTGATGATATGCAAAAGCTAGAGCCTTTTGGAAATCAAAATGAACAACCTGCTTTTTTAATTAAAAATGTAACATTACAACGAGCTCCAGTTTTATTAAAAGAAAAGCATGTAAAGTGTTTTGTTTTTGCACAAGGTGTTTTAAAACCTGTTATTTTTTTCAATCGTCCTGATTTATATTCATTTTTTAATCAAATTCAAGATCAATCGTTCGATCTTGCTGCATATGTTTCAAAGAATGAATGGGAAGGGCGAGTTAATATTGAATTGCAAGGATTAGATGTTGCTATTGAAGAATAAGAAATTTTTTGTAATATTATTTTTAAACGTTTTTAGTGTTTGTTTTGCTGTTGTTCGTGTTAAAAATGTAGCCAGAAAACCTGTTGTTGTAATGCCAATCTATTCAAATGGGGAGGGGCGATTTTTATATGATTTATTTGTTTTAAAGAGTATGCAATCTGAAAAGTTTTTTGATGTAAGAGTTGTTGAAGATGAGCTTTTTTTATTGTCAGGTATAAATTTTTGTGAATTAAGAAATAAACGCTATATAAGAATTTGGAATTTGGAAGATGGGGATAGTTATTGGATTATTCCTGAATATTTTTGTGGTGGAAATGGAATTAAAGTGATTTAATATAGCTTTGCTTCTTTGTAATTGTTTGTTGAGTTGATATTATTTGTCTGTCGTCATCATTTGTCTGTCGTCATCCTGAAACAAGTTCAGGATGACGACTCTCTTTTCATTGTTAACGGCTCAAGTAGTTGTTTGAGCGCATGATCTAAAATAGAATTAAAGCGATTTAACAAGGGAGAAAATAAATGATTATTACAATCGATGGTCCGGTAGGAAGTGGAAAAAGTAGCGTTGCGAAAGCCTTGGCTGAAAAATTAGATATATATTATTTATATACAGGCTTGTTGTATCGTGCGGTTGCTTATATTTGGTTTACAAAATTAGGAAAGATAGAAGAAGATTTAAAAAATGTTTCTCCTCAAGATCTAGAGTTTATTTCCAAAATTTCTTATGAATACGTGGGTAGTGATCCACAGGTTTTATTTGAAGAAGAAAATATAACTGTATATTTGCGTGATAGTTCTTTAGCTCAACAAGCATCTATTATAAGTGCAAAACAAGAAGTAAGAAAACGTTTGCTTGAGTTACAACAAAACGTTGCTAAAAAATATAATCTTATTGCTGATGGTCGTGATTGTGGTTCTGTTGTTTTTCCAAATGCTGATTACAAGTTTTTTCTAACAGCAAGTGTAGAGCAAAGAGCGAAGCGAGTTATGTTAGACGAACATCGCGGTGAACAAATAAATAATTTGGAAAAAGTTAAAGCTGAACTTGAGCAACGAGACAAAAGAGACAGAGAAAGAAAAATATCACCATTAACAGTTCCTGATGGTGGAATGATTATTGATAATTCTGAGATGAGCAAAGAAGAGACAATAGAAAAAATTTTAAGTTTTATTAAGATTGAGAAAGAATAAAGGGCTAGAAAACTTCCAGCCCTTTATTCTTAGTGAGTTATCATGAAATTTTGAGAGTTTTTTATATTTGTGAGTTTATAAACAAGTTTGTATTTATGTTTATTTAGCATTTTCTGCACATTGTGAAAGTATTTTTTTAACGCAATTAGCTGTCCAACATTTATCAATTTCTGGCATTTGTTCTGTTATACAGTTTTGAAAATGGTTATCACTAAAGTCTGGTAATTTTTCCCAAAAAGATACAAAAAAGCTACTTGTTTTTGTACCTAAAGTATTTACTAATGTTCTTAAGCCATCTTCTGATGTTAAGAAAGGAATAACTGTATCAATAATATGAATTTTAAAATTATCTGAAATGAATCCAGAAATTGTTCCAAGGGAATAGCCTAAAATTGAATCAGGTAGTAAACCGAGTGTTGTTAAAAACTCTAGTCCAAAGTCTGCTCCATAAACAATTGTAATAAAAATGGAAATATATACAAGCAATTTTAAAGCTCGTCCAGTAAGCTTAAGTGTAGAGCTTATAATGCTAGCGAGTTCTGTAATGGTAATTTTTATTAATCCCCACGTAAATGTGAATGGTAAAGCTATGACTGATTCCATAAAATCTATAGCACCATGAAAAACTCCACCAAAAGCTCGTGGAATAGCTAAAACTATAGATGCATCAATATTTTCTTTATCTTGTTGAACTTCTTTAGTATTATCGTTATCCATACACATAGCAGTTGTTGGAATACTCAATCCAGCAACAAGAGCAAATGTGATAATGGATAATAAGTGTTTAATTTTCATGATATAACCTCCATATAAAAAAAGCCTTTTCAATCTTATTATCCAGTTTAATTGTCTTGAATTTAATTGCAAAAGGGTAGTTGATTAGTTGAAAAGGCTTAAATTGTTTTAAAAATGCTGTTTTTTTTAACAATTATAATAGTTTTGCTGCCAATTTTGCCACTTCGCTTCGTTCACTTTTTTCTAAAAATACAGTGCCAAAAATGGATGATTCTTTGAATTTTTCGGTTGTTATAGTTAATCCATTACTGCTAAAATCTAGATATGGTGAATCGATTTGAAATGGGTCACCAGCTAAAATAATTTTTGTTCCTTCTCCTGCTCGACTAACAATGGTTTTTACTTCGTGTGGTGTAAGGTTTTGTACTTCATCAATAAAAACAAATTGATATGGGATTGAGCGGCCACGCATATAAGTGATTGCTTCAAGACTTAAGATTCCTTTTTGTTGTAACCTATCTACTGCAGATGTTTCACCAACTTTATGCTTCGGATGTCTTTTTTGATGTCTTCGTTCTTTTTTTGTTGTAAGTATTGCTCCACCTTCTTCGTCAAATTCTTCTATTTGGCTGAAGATAAAGTCAAAGTTGTCGTAAACTGGTTGCATCCAATAGCGCATTTTTTCTTGCATTTCACCCGGTAAATATCCAATATCTGCACCAAGAGCAACAACTGGTCGAGAGATTAAAAATTTTCTGTAAAGGTGTTCGGATGCAACTTTTTGCAGTCCCATTAACAAGGTTAAAAATGTTTTTCCTGTTCCTGCTGATCCAATAAGAGATACTATTTTGATGTTATCATCCCTTAAAAGTTCTAAAGCCATTAGTTGTTGAACGTTTCTTGCTCCAAAATGGGCAATGATTTTAGTATCTTTAATTTCTTGAAAATTTTCACCACCAAAAAACCTGAATAATCTGAATTTTTCGGGATTTGTTTCATGTTCTACAATTATAAATTCATTAGGAAAAATTCTACTTAAATCAACTTTTTGTTTTACTAAAAGCTCTGTAATTTTGTTTGCTGTTAGACTTTTGACTTGCGCGGCTGGTAAAACAAATTTTGTCCACCCCCGGTAAAATTCATCTGAATGAACTTTACCTTTTGTATAATCTTCTGCGTCTAGCCCCATTGAATCTGCTTTTACTCTGGCATTGATGTCTTTGGTGACAAAGGTGACATCCAAACCTTTATGTACCATTTGTGCCACTGTTTTGATAATTAAATTATCAATGATATCGCCATATTTTTCATCTTGAGCTTCAAGTTCTGGCGTAGGCAAAACTTTAAGAGTTGCCTCTGTTGAATGATTTAGTTCAACTCCATCACTTAGGCACCCCCTACTTCTTAGCTCATCTAATGCTCTGATAACATGTCGAGCGTTACGGCCCCTTTCTCCCGTATTTTCTTTGAAGTGATCTAATTCTTCTAAAACAACAAAAGGAATTCCAACAACCACCCCTTTGAATGCAAAGATAGAATTGCTATCATGGAGTAATACGCTTGTATCTAGTATAAATAATCTATTGGGGCGAAAGCTGGTTTTTGGGTTTCCCTCCACCTTATTTTTTCTATTTCGCCCAGTTTGCATTATATTTTCTCCTTTCCGGTTTTGGGTTAACGTTTCTTTGTCGATTACAAAATAACATGATAAATGTTGTTGAAGCAATGATATAAAATTAAGGGTCTTTTCAATGTTTGTTTTAAACGGTAAACTAGAGTAGTTGTAGGTATTTATTATATTGGGCTTTTTATTAGGAGCTGTTATGAGCAAGAATAACGAACGACTCGATAATTTGCGACATTCAGCTGCGCACCTTTTAGCGCAAGCAGTACTAGAATTATATCCAGGCACAAAATTGACCATCGGCCCTACAACTACTACAGGATTCTTTTATGATTTTTTGCCTCCAGAAACTTTTAACGAAGATGATCTTGAAAAGATCGAAAAAAAGATGCATGAATTGGCAAAAAAAGATTACCCAATTGTGGGGAAGCAGGTTTCAAAAGCTGAAGCAAAAGAGCTTTTCAAAGGCAATGAATTTAAACAAGAATTGATTGATGGAATTGAAGATGAAACAGTTGGGGTTTATTGCCAAGGTGATTTTTGTGATCTTTGTCGTGGTGGGCATGTTGAATCTACAGGCAAAATAAAACACTTTAAACTTACAAGTGTTGCGGGTGCTTATTGGCGTGCTGATCCTACAAAAGCTGCATTGCAAAGGATTTATGGCGTTGCGTTTGAAACAAAAAAAGATTTAGATGAATATTTAAAACAAGTTGAAGAAGCCAAACTTTATGATCATCGTAGATTGGGTAAACAGCTTGATCTTTTTACCTTTCACGAAGAAGCTCCAGGCACAGCATTTTTTTTACATAAAGGTCTTTTAATTTTTAATAAATTGATGGAATATATGCGTGAGCAGTTAAAGGGTGATTATCAAGAAATTAAAACTCCAATGATTATGAGGGAGTCTTTGTGGAAGACTTCTGGGCACTATGATAATTACAAAGAAGCGATGTATTTTATCGAAATAGAAGATTCAACTTATTGTGTAAAGCCTATGAATTGCCCTGGCGGTATTTTGGTTTACAAAGAAAAACCTCATTCTTATCGAGAGTTTCCACTTCGTGTAGCAGAATTTGGGCATGTTTACAGATACGAACTTTCAGGAGTATTGCATGGTTTATTTAGAGTAAGAAGTTTTACTCAAGATGATGCGCATGTTTTTTGTACTCCGGATCAAGCAGAATCTGAAGTTGTAAAAATTTTGGATTTGGTAGAAAGAGTATATTCCAAATTTGGTTTTACAAAAATTAAGATGGCGCTTTCAACAAAGCCAGAAAAATCGATTGGTTCTGATGAGTTATGGGAAAAAGCAACAAGTGCATTACGCAATGCTTTAGAACAGAAAAAAATCGATTACATCCTGCAAGAGGGCGACGGTGCTTTTTATGGTCCTAAAATTGATATTAATATTGAAGATTCTATGGGCCGAGAATGGCAGTGTGGAACTGTTCAGTTCGATTTCTTTATGCCAAGAAACTTTAATCTTGAATACGTTAAATCAGATCAAAGTCGTGAAATTCCTGTTATGATTCATAGGGCTATTTATGGATCATTAGAACGTTTCTTAGGTATTTTAACTGAACACTATAAAGGACATTTCCCATTTTGGTTGGCACCAGTGCAAGCTCGAATTTTAACAATTACAGATCAGCAACAAGATTATGCTCGTGAAATCTTGAAAAAATTTCAAGATGCAGATATTAGAGTTGAGCTTGATGACTCTAACGACCAAATTTCTGGGCAGATTAGAAAAGCTCAAAATGATAAGATTCCATGGATGCTTGTAATTGGTAAAAAAGAACAAGAACAAGGTACAATTACATTACGCCACACTGATGGCAAGCAGGAATTTGGCCTGAATCTTGAAGATTTGCTAGAAAAGGCAAAAAATAACCTATAAAAAATAAAAAAAATAGGCGTTTGAGCTTTTATGTTCAAGCGCCTATACTAAATTAGGTTAAAACTTAAATGGAATGGTTATTTTAAGTGGAGGTTGGGTTCATGTTAAAAGCTATAAAAAAGTTTTTTGGATCCTTATTATTCTTGGTTTTTTGTTTTTCTACTTTATCTTCTAGGTCTGTTCAAGAAGCTGATGTTTTAAGACTTATTGAACAAAACAATCAAAGACAATTATTGTTAATTCGAGATATTGCAACACAATTGGAGCAATCTATTAGGCTTTGTATGCAAGAAAACACACAAGAAGGCTTTGCTCGACTTGAAAATTTAACCCAAAACCTACAGCAACGTTTGGGAGAGGTTGATCAAAGAACACATCTTATTGATGGTAAAATAAATAATTTAGATAATGTTTTTTTTGGTTTACGTGGTAAAATGCAACAGGCTCAGAATAATATTATATTATGCGGATTGACTAGGGGATGGTCGTATAAAAATATTTTAACTATTATAGCTGCTGTTACTTCGGTTTTGATCTGTAGGTTTATTTTAAGAACTTCTGTAATGACTAACCTAAAATCTTCAGTTACCGCTGGTATTATTGTGTGGGGCTTGGTAACTTTAAAACAGGTATGGATAAGAGTTTTGTGGGTTACAGATGTTATTTCGTCTACAGCCAAAGGTATTTATAAATTTGCTTATGTTTGTTCTGCTCCAATTCGTTGGTGTTTTGCATAAAGTAATGCCAGCTCGATAATTTAATATTCACTAAAATTCTATAAAAACTGTTCATGGGGAGTATTTGTGAACATATTTATGTGTGAACCAAATTGTATTGAATCATACGAACGGTTTGTTATGTTTTCCAAAGGTATTAATTAATTTTTGAGTTCGCGTGAAAGTAAAATAGGTATTCATTTACAGAATTTTTTTATCTACTTTTCTTTACCCCCACTTGTTTACAGAATTTTTTAATGACACACTTGCTGCACCAAGGCGAAATGGGTGAGCAAATATTTTGTCCCAATTTAACTAACAAGTCGTTCCAGGTGATCCAATATTTTTTAGGTAAAATTTTTTCTAATTCAGATTCTGTTTGTTCAGCTGTTTTAGTTTCCACTAATCCCAATCGATTTGATATCCTGTGAACATGAATATCAACACAGATTGCCGGCTTATCATAAGCTAGTCCCATGACAAGGTTAGCTGTCTTTCTTCCAACTCCAGACAAATTTAACAGATCTTTTAAGTTTGCAGGAACTTTTCCTTGATGTTTATTTATAAGTTGGTTGCAAACTTGGTGTAGTACTTTAGCTTTATTTTTATAAAAGCCTATTTTATAAATAATTTTTTCAAGTTTTGTTGTTGGAGTGTCTAAAATTTGTTGTGGAGTTTTTGCAATTTTTAATAAATCTTTGCACACATGTATCGTTACAATATCTTTTGCACGAAGGCTTAATAGGCAGCAAATTAAAACTAAAAAAGGATCTTTGCCGTATTCTTTGATTATTGTTGTAATAAGAGTTGGCGAATAGTCTTTTATTTTAATATTTAAAATGTCGATAATTTTTTTTATTGTGTTAGTATTTTTTATCATTTTATATTCACTCCAATGCCGAAATTATATATTTTTTTAATACTTGGGGAAGGAGCCAATAGCGTGGATTTAAAAACATTTAAAAGTAAAATTAACGATTTTTTAACTTTTTTGGAAGTAGAAAAAAATTCTTCAGTACATACTTTGCGTGCTTATCGTGCAGATTTGGGTCAGCTTGTAAAATTTTGGGAGGGGTTAAAGGTAAAAGAAAAAGGGGTTCCTCATTCTTTCGACCGCATCATGCGGCGGTATATTGTTTCTTTATTTTATAAAAAAATGGGAAAGCCAACATTGGCGCGTAAATTATCATGCATGCGTTCATTCGCACATTTTTTGCGATCTGTTGGCATAAAAATGAACATCAACTTCAAATCCCCGCGGCTTGATAGGAAGCTTCCATCAACGCTTAGTGTTGATGAGATATTTTTTCTTTTGGATTCGTTAAAAAATGAAGAGTTGCCAACAAAATATCCGAATAGAGATAAATCTCTTTTTGAATTGATTTATGCAACGGGTGTGCGATGTGCAGAATTGGTTGAAATAAAGTTGAATGATATAGACTTTTCGCACAAAGCAATTCGTGTTTTTGGAAAAGGAAAAAAAGAACGCTTGGTACTTTTTGGTAAAAAAGCAAAACAAAGCCTACAGGCATACTTAAAAAAAGAACGACCATTATTGTTGCGTGAAGCTCAATCTGAATATTTATTTTTAAATTATGCCGGTGGAAAACTTTCTTCGCGTTCTGTACAGCGTATTTTTGAGATGTTTAGAAAATTTTTAAAGATCGATAAAAAACTGACTCCACATAAAATTCGTCACTCTTTTGCAACGCATCTTTTAAATCAAGGTGTTGATTTGCGTGTTATTCAAGAATTGTTGGGGCACAAAACTTTGGCTTCTACAGAAATTTATACACATGTTTCTTCGGCAGAGCTTGCAAGGATGTGTGATGAAAAGCATCCGTTGAATCAGATGGATAGTTTAGTTTTTGATGATGCGGCATAAAGTTGGAATGAAAAAGGTCATTAAGAGCGGCCTTTTTTATCCTAACTTTATAATTAAGCATTAACAGGTGTTAAGCTTCCGCTTATAACAATGCTTATTCCAATACCTATTGGGCTAAGAGGATTTAAGAATTGTGCTAACGCATTATCTAATTGTATTTTAGTATTTTGTTCAGAATATTCTTTGGTATTTTGATTTATTATTTTCATATTCTGTAATGCATTTAGTTGTGCTTTTGTTTGT
>CAZFDQ010000149.1:0-1787 GCA_964518205.1 uncultured Pseudomonadota bacterium
AGATAAATATAAAGACAAACTAAGAAAGAGGTGGGACAAAGGGGAAACAATCTACAATCTACGAGATTGTGCTTTTATTGAAGATTTTTCAAAAGAAAAAATCATTTGGATTGAACTTACAAATAAAAGTAAGTTTGCATATTCCAATAAAGAAGACTATTTGCTTGCAGGAGCATTTCTAATGGTTGGTGAATCTCTCAAATATTTACTTGCATTTCTGAACTCCAAACTTTGTTATTTTTATTTTTCCCTAATTTGTAATAGTTCAGGCATGGCAACTATCCAATGGAAAAAGTTTGCTCTAGAGAAAATTCCAGTAGTGAAGCTTACAAAAAGAGAGCAGATGCCATTTATCAAAATTGTTAACAAGATTCTTAGAATAACAGGGTCAGATGACTATTTTGAAAATCAAGAAAAAAGGCTCCAGGTAAAAAGCTATGAAAAACAAATCGATCAAATGATTTATAAACTCTACGGCCTCACGCCAGAAGAAATTAAGATTGTAGAAAGAGGGTGTGAATAATGATTGAAAATATCACAGTTTGGGGTGCTTTAGTGATTATCCTCATTGACTCGCTTGCTTTGATTTTTTACCTGAATAAACAAAACGCACCAGTGAGAACAACTGTTGTTCAGATGTATGGAATTTTAATTTTAGTTCCATTGGTCTTTGTTTTATCTTTTGCTGGGAAAATCAACGATAATACAACGGCAGCAATACTTGGAGCTCTTGTGGGTTATGTGTTTGGTAAAAATAGTCTGTCAGAAGAATGGACTCAAACTAAACAAGGTTAAAATCTAGCTGAAGTTAAAACATATGAATGGTGGTAAATTTGCCAAATATGGTTACCATTGGGAAATAAAATATTTTTTGTTTAGGCTTTTCTATGTCATTCGGGAGAAAGACGAAGGAAGTTTGATCGGATTCGATATTGAACATAGACTAGGTGGCAGTAGGAAGTTACCTGAAATAGATTTTTACCTTGAGCTTCAGTTGGGCGAAAGCGAAAAAATCAATATTACAAAAAATTATTACGAAGTTAAGTCGGGTAAAAATATATTAAGCAAGAGCGAGGTTATAAAAACAATAAAAAACTTTTGGAAAATTTATCAGAAAGAGAAAAACAGTGCGTTTTACATATGCTATCGGCATAAAACACGAGGATATTTGATATTAATACCTTTTATTGGACACCGATGGAAAAATAATCAAAATATATTAACAGGTAAAGAAGCAATATATAGAGGGCTAATTGAAGAAACATGCGGGAAGCTAAATACAGAAGATAAAAGTTTTTACAAAAAAATAAATAAGTCCTTTTTTGAAAAAATCAACCTAGTGCCTATTGATAAAAGAGTAAATTACGAACACCTCACAAAAACCATATTAAAAGATATGTTTGGCAATATCTCTGTTAAAAGTAAAGACGAAACCATAAATAACTTTTATAATGCAATCTTCAAGGAGATACAAAATTATATCGACAGTGTGATAGATGAAAATTATAACGAAGGACTAGACTACTATTTAATAGACAATCAGCCGTTATTAAAAATGATTCTAACTAATAAAGGATTGTGTCAGAGTCTAATAATTGAGATTGATAATAAAATGAATTATGCAGAAAGTTAAATAACAAAAAATGAAGATAATCAGATTGCACAAAAAACCAAAGCCAGAGGATAAGTATATATATCCTTTTTTATCCTTCTTCCACAAAGGGCTTAAAAAGAATGTCCAGTATAAAGCTATTCCTGAGCAGTCAAAGTATAAAACCCCAGATTAT